>CALEZE010000001.1 GCA_937928235.1 uncultured bacterium
GACTATGAATCTGCCAAGGTGATAGCAAGATTCACCCCAGATGATTATTTTCTTTATGGACTTGGTGTGGGAAAACCCGAAGAGATTGTGGTCCTAAGCGGTATGGGTTACGGGATTTTTGATTGTGTTCTTCCGACAAGAGATGCAAGACATAAAAGACTTTATGTCTATAATGCCGAGAAGATGGAGGATATTGATGTATTTTCCCCCGATTTCTATAGGTATTTGGTGCCAGATAAGCAGAAATATTTTAAGGACAAAAGCCCAATTAGTACCGCATGTGACTGTTTAACTTGTACCAAATATTCCAAAGCCTACCTCGGACATCTCTTTAGAGTTGGTGATATTAGTGCAATGCGGCTTGCTACCATTCACAATCTGCGTTTCTACTCCATACTTATGGAGAAGCTCGCCAAAAGTTGACAAAATATTTCCCCGTATATATACTGCTGGCGCAATTACTATGGACGACTCAACGACACAAAATCCTGCAAATGAGACAGCTTCCAGCGAAGGAGCAAACGAATCCTCTAGTGTCGGAAAAACTTCAACGGGTGTTGCTTCCCCTCCACAACCAATGGGTAAAAGAGGCAAAAAAGGCAGCAAACTTCCACTCGTTCTTATCGTACTTGCTTTAATCGCGGTTCTTTACTTTATCTTTAGAGGAATAAGCGGCTCAGTCTCTGAACCAACCCCAAGCCCGACACCAGCTTTGACAGATTTTTCGACACCCGAACCCACCCAAACTCCTGAACCGGAAAGGGCGGATGTAAGCATTGAAGTATTAAACGGAACGGGTATTTCTGGCGAAGCGGGGTATCTACAGTGTGAACTTGAAGACTTGGGTTATGAGGACATAGAGGTTGGAAATGCAGATGATCAAGATAACGAAACCACAATAGTCACTTTTGCCTCAGATCTAGACCAGGCAGTGGTTGATGAGATTACGCAACTATTGGAAGATACATACCAGGATGTAGAAGTGGAAACGGATGATGATGCAACAACTGATGTTGTAATCATCACGGGGCTAAGGGAAGGTCAAACACCAAGACCGTCGCCTACGGCAAGCCCTACTTCTTCACCCACTGCTTCCCCAACAGGAAGCCCATCTCCTTCACCAACTGGTACAGGAAACTGAACCAGTGATATAATTCAGGCATGAACGCTGCCCAAGATTTAGCTCAGCAGGCCATGGAGCCCTCCTCTTTTGTTTTTAATGTTGGTGGTTTAACTTTCAACCCCTCTTATGTTCAGGCCGGAGCCATAGTTTTTCTTCTTTTTCTTATGGTCCTCACTCTTGCCAGACTCCGAAAGCTTTATGTTGGCTGGTCGCTTGGTAAAGGCTCCATAGCGATGATTGCTTGGGGATTCATTTTGACAGTTATTTTGGAAGGCTTTTTCCTTTTAAGTGGTCGCACAATTCTTACAGAAATTCTTGGTTGGGAAAATGCACCAAAACCCATTCAGGTGGCGCTTGACTCCGGAAGAAACAAATTGGTCAATGTGCTTGGGGTAACTGATGAGGTACCGTCTTCAATGGCCAACGAAACACCGACTTTCCAGAGCGTGGTTACGGACTACCAAACACTTCCTGCAGAAGACTCCTCAAAGGCGCGAGCCCTCATTTGCCAATAACACTGGTATACTAACCATCATGAAGACTGCGGTAAACACAAAGCAAAGAGTGAAAGATCTTTTTGGGGAATTTGAAGAAATCGAGGGGTCACTTGAGCTTCCCAAAAAGAAAAAGGAATTAGAAATTCTGGAGGCGGAGTCTGCTGACCCTAATCTTTGGGATGACCAGGAAAGGGCAAGGCGCATTATGCAGGAACTGGGGGATACCAAAAAAGAACTTGAAGAGGTGGAGGACTTGAGCGGAGAAGTGAGAACTCTTAAGGAATTGGTGGATGAAGGGGAAATGCCGGAGGAATCTGATGTAGGTAGACTTGAGGCGAGGGTCAAGAAACTAAGAACTGCCTCTTTTCTTTCTGGAGAATACGATAAGAAAAATGCGATTGTTTCTATTCACGCAGGACAAGGTGGAACAGAAGCCATGGACTGGGCAAGTATGCTTTATCGAATGTATGTGCGTTATGCCGAAAAGAAAGGTTGGCGGACAGAAATGATAGACATGTCCGAAGGTGAGGAGGCAGGGATAAAAAGCGTTACTTTTAATGTGACTGGGACCTACGCTTATGGACATTTGAAAGGAGAGTCTGGTATTCACAGACTAGTTCGTCAGTCCCCTTTTAACGCAGATAAATTAAGACAAACTTCTTTTGCTTCCGTGGAGGTTTTGCCGGAATTAGCCGATGTAGATGTTCCGGATATTGAAGTAAAAGACGCAGATATTGAGTGGCAGTTCTTCCGCTCTTCTGGTAAGGGTGGGCAAAATGTGAACAAGGTATCAACCGCCGTTAGACTAATCCACAACCCTACAAACATAGTTGTTTCTGCACAGACTCAAAGAACTCAGGAACAAAACCGCAAGATTGCCATGGATCTTTTGAAAGCTCGCCTTTGGCTTCTAGAGCAGGAAAAAATTAAATCCAAAAAGGAAGATCTGAAAGGTGACCAAAGGCAAGCCTCTTGGGGTAACCAAATTAGGTCTTATGTTTTGCACCCTTACAAAATGGTAAAAGATTTAAGGACTGAAGTGGAGACTGGTGATACTGATGCGGTTTTGGATGGGGGCTTGGATGAATTTATCGAGGCAGAACTTATGCAGGGGTTGGAGTAGCCTGACACTTGTAACCCAAAGCCTAACGGTGTTATATTAATTTGCATGGAAGAATCAGTACAAAGTAAACCCATGGTCGGCAAGATTCCTGGGTCAAACTCCAAACACACTTTGAAATATGTTCTTATTGGCCTTGTTGTTATTCTTGCAGGCGTGGGTAGCGGATGGCTTTTGGCGGGAGGCAAGGAAAATGGTCGTTCAACTACCCCTGAAGGCGCAGCACCCGGAGCTCAAACTGGCCCTAACGAGGCTGGTCTCGCTGACGAAAGC
Organism: uncultured bacterium; assembly: GCA_937928235.1. GTDB lineage: Bacteria > Patescibacteriota > Microgenomatia > UBA8517 > UBA8517 > CALEZE01. The sequence continues at coordinate 3,014 of CALEZE010000001.1, forward strand.
ACTTTCAGAGATACCGCAGAGGGACTTCTTGAAACTGGCGGTATTGACGGCGAGGGAACACACCACTTGGTTCGGGAAGGTGGGCCTTCGAAATATGTTTATCTAACCTCAACCGTGATTGATCTCGAAAGCTTTGTAGGCAAAAATGTCCAGGTTTGGGGAGAGACCATCTCCGCGCGCTCCGCGGGCTGGCTCATGGATGTGGGTAAGGTAAAGGTGGCCGAGTAGGAAATTTACGCCTGACATCTAGTGAAACTAGACTTCATTTGGTATCCTTGAAGGTGCAGCAAATCACTGTTTACTCTTGGCTTGCCCATGTTAAAAGTTAACAACATCAGCAAATCTTATGGAAGGATTAAAGCCCTTGACGATATTTCGTTTGAGGTGGGAAAGGGGGACTTTGTTTTCATAATTGGCCCTTCTGGAGCTGGCAAAACTACACTTCTTAATCTAATCCTTCGCAAGTTTCTTCCCACAAAAGGAGAGATACTATTAGACGGCGAAGATATTACACAAATTCCGGATTCAGAAATTCCCCAACTGCGCCAAAAAATTGGAGTAGTTTTTCAGGACTTTAAAGTTCTTCCCCAGCGGACTGTAAGGGAAAATGTAGAAGTTGCTTTGGCAGTTAAAGGTGTTAGCGAAGACGAATGGCAAAAAAGAGTGGATCAGGTACTGGAACTTGTAGGACTGAGGGACCGTGCGGATCTTTTCCCTTCCCAGCTTTCTGGTGGAGAGTTGCAGAGGGTGTCTTTGGCCCGTGCGCTGGCGGTGGACCCAGACATTATCTTGGCGGATGAACCCACAGGGAACCTTGATTGGGAAACGGCGGATGAAATTGTCGAGCTTTTTGAAAAAGTAAACAAAGACGGAAAAACCATCATTATGGCAACGCACCACAAAGCAATTGTTGATAAACTAGATAAAAGAATAATAGAGCTCAAAAAAGGAAAAACTGAAGAGCTTCCGGAAACTGAAACCAAGGGGAAGAAAAAGAAAAAGAAGAAAAGCAAAAAAGAAAAAGAGGAGGAAAAAGAATAAATGCATGTACGAAAAGCACTAGATTCAATTAGAAGATCTCCTTTTCAGGCGGCGTCTGCCGTTTTTGTGTTGTCTTTAACATTTTTTGTGGCAACACTTTTAACGGTTGTTGTTTACTCTTCAAACCAAGTAGTGAGTTATTTTGAAACAAGACCCCAAGTTATTGCTTTTTTGACAGACGAAGCAACTGCGGAGGAAGTTGCAGATCTTCAGAACACACTAACAAATGACACACGCGTTCAGGAGGTTGAGTATGTTAGCAAAGAGCAAGCGCTTGAAATCTATAAGCAGGCAACGAGTGATAACCCACTTCTTTCCGAACTTGTCAGCCCCACAATCTTCCCAGCATCTTTGGAATTTTCTTTAAGAGATTTGTCCACAGCGCAGGCGGTTATAGACGAAGTGAGAGCGGTTGAGATTGTTGACCAGGTGGGCTTTACCGCAAGTCTTGGAGGAGAAAGTACATTGGGAGATGTGGTGAACAGGTTAAGGACGATAACTTCTTATGTAAGGATTGGCGGAGGTATATTCGCGGCCATTCTTTTTGCAACTTCCTTTATGGTTCTTCTTATCATCATAGGTATGCGCATGACAACCAGAAGGGGTGAGATAGAGATATTAGACCTTATTGGAGCAACTCTGGCGTTTATCAAAAGCCCTATTGTTTTGGAAGCTTTGATCTACTCTGTTGTTGGGGTGCTTATTGGCTGGACGACCATTTTCTTGATGACCCTCTACTCCGCCCCAGAAATAATTCGCTATTTTGGAGAAATACCAGTTCTTCCAA
>CALEZE010000002.1 GCA_937928235.1 uncultured bacterium
ACATATCATTCTACATCGAGTCGAGTATTGAGATTTGTTCGAACACGTCAACCGACGGGAATCTTTAAGAATACAAGATCACAAAAAAAAGTACCGGGAATTCAAGACCCTTCGCGGAGTGTGCGGTTAAAATGTTTATGGCATTTACCTCAGTCCAGTCCGTATCTGCAGCCAAGGGGCTTTCCCCTAATTCGGTTGCTAGCTCTATCCAGTCAACCACCGCAGGTACTGCTGCATCTTCGTTGTCCACCTCGTATGTTTTTAGTTTGTCAAAAAACTTTGAAATGTTTTTCGCCTGCTTTTCCGCACCGGGAGACTCCGGAGAAAGAAGTTTTTGCAGAAGGCCTGTGTCTTCCAAAAAGTAATACAAGAGCTGCCCTGCAGTTTCTCGTTTTACAAGTTTCAAATGCTTTTTGACTACCTTTAGTATTTTTTCAACTTTTTTCCTAGTGTTCGCTGAAACAGAAAGATCCTCTATATTTTCGCAAACCTCAAAAAGTGAAAGGTTTCTTTTCCTTGCATGGTTGCCAATCGCCGCCAAATCCCTTGCATCAATATCGAAATAATCTATCGCCAAGACTTTGTAAAAAGCAACGGAGTCCTCAAAGTTATAAAGAACCTTGAGGTAAGAAACTAAGTCGACAATCTCTGGTTGTTTAAAAAGTCTACCGGGACCCAAAAACTGGAACGGAAGGTTGTTGCGCGAAAACGCTCTGGTAAAAGCGTCAGCATGATTATTTGCTCGAACCAGGACCGCAAAATCTTTGTAATCATATTTCTCTGTTTCTATAAGCTCCTGCACCTTTCTTGCAACAGCTTCTGCTTCGTTTTCCACCCTATCTAAGTGAAGTAGGCCAATTTCTCCCTCCGCATCCTTTCTTTGAGAAACAAGTTTTTTATCGACATTTTCTACAACCTCCAATCTGTCAGGGTTGTTATGTTGAATAAGGTCATAGGCCTTGTCCAAAATAGTTTGGGCACTTCTGTAATTTTTGGTAAGAGTAACTACTTTTACTCTTGGGAAGGTTTTCCTAAATTGCACAATGTTGCTCACCGCCGCACCGCGAAATCTGTAAATGCTTTGGTCATCATCAGCAACTACCGTAATATTGCCATTCTTGCCAGCTAAAAGTTCTACAAGTTCATTTTGGGCAATGTTTGTGTCTTGGTATTCATCAACAAGTAGATACTTAAACTGCTCTTTGTAATTTTTTAAAATGTTGGGACGGTCGCGGAAAAGTTTTAGACTTTTGACTATCAAATCCCCAAAATCCATAGCACCCTCTTTTACTTTTAATTCCTCATAGGTTTTGTAGGCCGAGGAGAGCTTTTCTCATTTTTTAATTTCCAATTTTTCTTCCTTTGTTGCACTTTTGTTTTTAAGTTTTGCTTTTTCTTTTTTAACCCACTTTGCGTAGTCCGCCAGTGTTACATCCTCGTCCTGAAGTCTTGAAAAGTGTTGCAGCATTCCGCCAACAAACTTTGTCGGGTTTCCAAGAGACATAAAATAATCCAGCTTGAATTTAAAGAGGTTGTCCCGCACAAGCTTTGTGGCATCCGCTTCTGAGATAAGTCTAAACTTTGGATCCAGCCCTACATGGAGAGCTTCCGCGCGAAGTAGGCGGTCGCAGAAATTATGGAATGTTGAAATCCACATGTCTGTGTAACCGTAAGGCATCGCAATATCCACTCTTTCTTCCATTTCCCTTGCTGCTTTTTGCGTGAAGGTGAGAGCCAGGATTTCTGCCGGCTTTGCAGCTTTTGAAATAATTAGATGCTTTATGCGCTCAGTAACAACTGTGGTTTTACCAGTCCCAGCACCTGCAATAATAAGAAGTGGCCCTTCTTTGTGTTTTACCGCCTCTTGTTGTTCTTTGTTTAACCTAATATCTCCCTTTTTCCCCACGAGGCAATTGTAGCAAAAGTTTTGTATAATCGAATTCGCAAAGTTTCAAGAGCGAAACTAGCAGCACATTGTCAACTAAGCAAAAAGGAGAGACACAATGAATGTTGGTAACTATCTCAATCTGATCGGGCACACAGATGTCCTAACTATCTCTAGGACTCTCTCGCTAGCTGAGGCCCACAATATGATGCAGCAACACCACGCGCGCTCACTGGTTATTACCGGCGACGAAGATCACCTTCCTGTCGGCTTCCTAACCATGAATGATGTCGCCAGTGCATTGATCGGCCTTGATGAGGCGCGTAATCTCAGGGTGGCTAAGGCGATGTCCGTGCTGAGCCCTGAAAAGCTAGTGTCTCCCGACACCCCGTTGGTCGAATGCGCAAACTTGATCTTGACCGGAGGAAGAACGCACCTCTGTATTGGTAAGAAAGGTGAACCAATGCAGGGAGTGTTCTCTCCCACAGACTGGTTACGCATACTTCTTGCAGGGTAAAAAACAAACAAGGTCTTTCTTGGTGGTTTTCCCTACCTACCCTTTTTATTCTTACGCCGACAAGAATAAAAAAATTAAACCACCAGCAGTACCTGTCATGTATAATAAATATGTGGACAACCCCCAAACACAACCTGGCCAGGAACAACCTATTCAACCTCAACCTCCTGTAACTCCGGAGGTTCAAACTCAAGAAGCTCCCCCACCCGAACCTAAAAAAACAAGTGGGGCGCTAAAGGTTGCTGCTATTGTTCTTTTTGTTTTACTTGTCACGGGAGGTTTGGCATTAGCCGCATATAGGCTAGGGCAGCAAAGTGCGCCCACCACCCCAGTCCCAACAGCCACTCCGCAAATAACACCAAGTCCCACCCCAGGTGAAATAGATTACGAAGGTATTCCGATAACAGAAAATACTGTTAGCTTTGCGCAAGTTGGATCAGATATTTACTTGCGATACAGAGGAAAAATCTACACAGAACAAGAGGAAGGAGAGGTCGAACCGGCAACAGTAACTGTACCAGAAGCAAACTACACCTGGTATGGGTTGGTTGAGGCTCCCGAGGGTCTAACAGAGAACGAGGAATTCAATAGAGTTTTTAGTTTCAAACAAACTTCTGGAACTAGTTTTCTTTTTGTAATGAGATGGGGAACAGACTCTTCACAAAGTTTTAGCACCTTCAATTTTACTGGCAATGAGGTTAAGACACTTTCTTTCAATATCTCTGAGGGCTATTCCGTTCCAAAAATTGCACAAGTTTCTACAGATGGGAATTATGCAGCAATTGATTTATACGGTTGTTGGAACTGTGGCGGACACGAGCCGGAAACGGTTGTCATAGACCTAGGAACGGGTGACAATGAAAATATTGGTAGAGTATTAAATTTCGTATGGGGAGAAAATGGAAACTACACATACAAGGAATATATCGCTAAAGAATGCGAGCCTCCCGCCGAAGGCCCGGTTCAGTGCTCCGAAGACCCAAACACCCTTCCTCAAAAATCGGGTAATATCTAACTTTCCAGCTCTTTTGCCTCTTCTTCAACTGTCTCACTAAGACTTTGCGTCGAAGTAATTTTTTGCCCCAATCCTGTAAAGGCGGAAAGTACATTGCTCATCATGTTGTAGGCGTTGTTTAAGTGTCTTTGTAAAGTGGAGAGATTATCCTCAACTTTGGTGTAATCTTTTTGAATTGCACGAAGCATATTAAAAACCTCGCGTGCTCGAGATTCAATTTTTTGCCCCTCAAAAGAGAGAAGTATCGTTTGCAAATGGGCATAAAGAGTTGTCGGGCTAACTGGGTAAACTCGCGCTCGCTTTGCCAAATCTAAAAGATCTTGTTCGTTGACCACTTCGTAATAAACAGCCTCTGAAGGAATGTACATTAAAGCAAAATCCATTGTCCCCTCTTCCGGTAAAATATATTTTTTACTAATATCCGTAATGTGTTTTTTAAGATCCCGCAGAAAATCTTTCTTGTAAGACGCTCTTTCTCTTGAGTCCTCTGCCTTGTTCATTTTCTGAAAATTTTCCATCGGGAATTTGGAGTCTATGGGAAGAATCCCCGCCGCTGTTTTTATGGCCGCATCTACTTTTTCTCCAGACTTAAAACCATATTGCAGGTGAAAAGACTTTTTAGGAAACATCTGAGCAATTAAATCCTTTAAAACTTGTTCGCCAATGTTCCCTCGCAACTTGGGGCTTTGCAAAAACTGCTGAAGCTCCTGCATACCGCGACCTATCTCGCTCATTTCACCAATATTTTTTTGCACAGCTCCAATAACTTTTGCCGCGTTATCCAACCTCTCGTTTAGAACTTTTGTGGAGTCAGCTAGTGTGCGAGTAAAGTTTTTGTTTTGCTCGTCGAGTCTTGTATTTGTTGTTTTTAAGTATTCCAACAACTCGTCTGAGGGTTTTTGTTTTTCAGAAAGATCTGTTAATTTGCGATTGAGAAAAAGCCCAAGAACAACTAGCCCTCCTACAAGTACTACTAAAAGAATTACTGGGTCCATGTCGGAATAATTCTATCATGTTTACAGGGGTGTTCTTAAAGTGGCGCGACACGCCCGGAATCGTAATATAGAATTAATTAATGAAGAAAAAGATAAGGTCCGCTAGGAAAAACTTTTTACCAACACTCCTTGTAACCTTAGTTCTTTGGGGGACAATTGCGGGCGTTGTTTTCTTTGTTTCTCCTGAAGTTTCCGGCGCTCCTTTTGTTCTATTTCTCCTTCTTTTTCTGGCCCTTTTATTTACCTTCTCGCTGGCGCTTGCTAATTCAAGAAGAGGTTTTTTGGCAGCTATTACAATTACAACTTTCTTGATATTTAGATACTTCGGGATAGGAAATCTACTAAATCTACTTCTTCTTGCAGGGCTTGCACTTGCAATTGAAACATACTTCCACAAAAACTAACCCCCTTGACTCATCACGGGCCGTTGGTATACTTCAAGCGAACAAACCATGAGAGTCTCAGCGAAAAAATTAAATCCCTCTTTAAAAAGCCAAATAACAAAGGCGCTCGCCCAGTCTATTGCGTTAATGAGGGATGTCGACGAAGTCGACAATTTTCTCAAAGACTTTTTGAACGACTCTGAATACGAATCTTTTGCCAAAAGGCTTGCAATTGCCTACTGGCTCAAAAAAGGTAGGAGCTACGCAAATATCAAGACCAACCTTAAAGTATCCTCTGCCACGATTGCCCAAGCTCAAAAAGATATGGAAAAGCCTGGTTTTGCTATCGCCCTTAAAAAATTGGAGGCTGAAGAGTGGGCCTCTCAGTGGGAAGAAAAAATAAAAACGTTCTTAAAGTGAACAACTTTAAGGCTACGCCAACAAAGGCTTTCTCAAATAATTCACTTTCGTTTAGCCTCGAGTGATACAATACCTTCAGTATGTCAAAGAATAA
>CALEZE010000003.1 GCA_937928235.1 uncultured bacterium
TTTGAACACCTAGCTACTATCAATAGCGACCAGCCACACCTCTTCTTAACGGCACTTGAAAGCAGCCACGGTCTGAGCCATGCACTAATTTACTTGGAAGCTGTTGAAATAAACGGAACCTATTATGCAAGGCTGGTCGACGGAAGAATGACAAATGAAAGAAACAATCCCACAACCTGGAGTGAGGAAAATGGTGAAGTCACTTATCCTGGAATTATTTTCGCAGACGACGGCACCTATCTCATGCCCTACTCCGTGTTTGTAGACAGATTAAAATCGGTAGACCTAATACTCTCTACCCTAGACAGGGTGCCAGCAGCAGCACAAGTTGCCGAAGCACAAGAAACCATAAGCACAGAGGAAGTCGCCACGGAAGAAGCAGAGGAAGTTGAAGTAAGTTTCAACACCCCCGCCATTCCAACGGTTGCTGCAATAGCAGCCGAGAACCCAATAGTTGCTTTCTCTTCAAGCATGGAGGGTTTTGTTAATGAATTTGCAAACGCAAGTCTGGAAAGTGTGCAAAGCATTGTTTCTGAATACCACCAGGCGGACCTTCTGGAGAAAAACAGTGTCGCCTTTAGATTGTTCTTGGAAGCAAAACTGGCAGAATCGGAATTTGCACATCTTCTCAATAACCCAAACTTCCTTGCAGGCCTTAGGCAAATTGAATACAACTACGGAAGACTTTCCCGAACAGGTGATCTACAAGAAATCCAGTGTGTAGGCTGGGCGGGGCTTCTGGCCACGCTCCCCGACTCCCCTGTTGCAAACATTGGTGGCTATTCAATAGCGGCAGCCTTTGACATTTTTGAAAACGGCCTGGCCAATAACATGCTTGAAAGGATAAATAGAGGTGAGACAGGCCATTTGATTGCAGATGCGCAAGGAAACGAAGCACACAGATTCGCAAACTTCGAGGAGATCGAACCGGGAGATGTCTTCTTCACAACAAATAGGAACCATACTGGTGTCGTCCTCGACATCATTGAGACCGAATCTGGATCCTACTTCCTCATTAGCGAAAGTAACGGCAATGAGGATGGTTTAATACAAACTCATCTCCTTTCTCAAGAAGAGTTCGAAAATCTTATTGGTCCACTTGAAAGGACTGTGTTTTTGAGAAGTTATGAGAGGGTTGCCGAAGCTTCACCAGAACAAAACTTCATACTCCCCTCTCTTGGGCTTATAAACAGCCTCAAAGCCGGAATAGAGGCACTTTCAGGAAGACGCGAAAGAGAAGTTTTGGGTGGAAGTTCTGTCCAAGCAGTCCACGACACCAAGCCGCATCTTAAAACCTGGAATCATGCTATTGCAAAAATCAAACTTGCCATCAGAGAGTTTTGGAATACTTCCATAAACAATCAAAGGTTGTACTTCATGCCGCCAATATTCCAGCAATTACCAGGCTCCTCCCCAGAAAGGCTTGATTACCCAGGAACATTGGATGTCGTGCGGTTTAGGGGTAAAGAGGTGCAGGTAATTGTGGTTGGGCAATTTGGGAGTGGTTTTGAAAACGATATCTACACAGTCGTGGACACAGCCACGGGTGATAGCTATCGAGTTGTGGGTGCCAAGTTTATTCGGGCAGATGAAATGGTAGACCCGGCGGAAGGAAATGTGTTCAGACGGGACGAGGGTGTAAAAGTAACAGGAACACTAGAGGGTGGGACCAT
>CALEZE010000004.1 GCA_937928235.1 uncultured bacterium
TTTCTCCAAAGGTTTACAGAGATTTCATTAAGAAACTCCTGGGCTTGGGTTATTGGGCTTGTATCCAAAGCCTCCTCTGGAGAGAGAGGGGAGGGTGTGAGAGTAATAGGTTCCCCTTCTGGACCTATACTGTCGTCTAGTTCTTGCTGTCTTTCCAAGTCTTCCTCTGGGTTCACAAGTTCTTCGTCCAAAAGACCTTTTGCTTGCCTGTATTGTCTTATCGGCAGGAGGTGGGCAAGTAATGGTGTGATATCTTCGTAGTATCCGATTGCGGGTAGTTCGTAACCCATTTCTATGTCGCTCGTTTGGATGAAATAGTCGATTGGTTTACTTGTAATCATTCCGGAATTAATTACTTCAGCACGGTTTCCGTAACTTGTAATGGGGGTGTCTTTGAAGTAAATGTGGCTAATCCAGACCCGGTTATTTTCGGTGTCATTTGCTATGACCCAAATAATTGGTCTGCCAGCAAGTTCTGCGGAGTACTCCTGGTAGGTTATAAGACCTAGTGACCCGTGCTCCCTTTGGTACTGCCTTAGAGGATTCTGATTAAAGTTCGGAATAAACCCTTCTGGATAGGTAAAGGATTCCACTAGTTCAGGTGTTATCGCGTAGTCAACACTACCTAGACCACCAGCTTCCAGGTTGTTTATACCATCCATCACCTCTTTGCTCGCCGGGTGTTCAGACACTTCGTTTTCAAATGTCTTTATTCCTATGCCTGCCAGCCAGTGGGTATCGAGAAGTTGTGTGGAATATTCGAATAGGTCTGTTTTAACAAGATTGTCCTGAATTTGGCTAAGGAAATCTGAAATGACCTTGTCAGGCTTGGCCTCTTGCGTGTAGTGAATCCCAGTTCCTTTGCTGACAGTGGTTCCTGAAAAACCGGGTGTAGATCTCCACTCTCCTTGGCTACCTGAAAAACTGAAAATTCTATGGACATATCTTCCTTCTGCGTTTTTAGTGTAGGCAAATGCAACCGTTGACCAGGGTCCGTAAGTTATTTTGTCAGTGAAGTAGAAAACTCTGCCTTCGACCGTTACAGCGAATTTTGGCGGGAACTCTCGCACGAACCTGGAAATGTATTCGGTTGCTTTATCTTCTTGGTCTAAGTCCCTAACGAAGATGTTTTTAGCAGGGCCCTCATAGTTCTTGTTAAATGCGGCAAGCCGTTTCGCCAGCTCGCCATCTGCAAAGTCTTTTACAATTTCTTCGGTCTCGGCTGGAGTAATCGGCCTTACTGCCTCTTCTGCTTCTGTAACTTCTTGATCAAGACCCTCAAGGGTTACTTCCAGCTCTTCCAGTGTCATTTCTGAGAAGAGGAAAGTTTCAGTTTCCACACCATTTGCCTCTGCAGCAGCTAGTATTTGTTTTATCAATTCTTCACGCCTTGCGTTTGTTGTTATCCTTGTTTCAGCTTCATTAAGGAGGGTTTCTACTTGGTCTTGAAGTTTTCCATAGTCATAAACTCTGTGCAAAAACCCTGCTGGCGGAATGCTGTCTATAAGTATGTTTCGCAATTTTTCGAGTGTGGTCAGGGAATCTACATACTGTTCAATTATTTCTGTGTAGAATACAAGTAGCTCCTTTGTTACCCCTGCCAAGTCGGTAACTAAGTCGTCTGTAAGCCTAAGTGTTTCGAATGAGAAACCAAGGCCCCTTATTTGGGTAAATAGGTCGCTTAATTCTGCCTGGGCGGCAGCTAATGCTTCTGCTTTTTCAGCCAACTCACGAGCGTTTTCTAGTTCTCGGGATTTTTCTGCGAGTGCCTTTTCGGCTTCCGTCAGGGCTTCCTCGGAGTAGGCGAGAGCGGAAAGTGTTTCTTCTAACTCTTTCTTGTCGTCTTCTGGTCTACTTAGCTCATTCTCAAAAGCAAGTTTGTCGTCTGTTGCACTTACCATAAGGTCTTGAATACTTGCATGGCGTTCTCTTAGTTCTG
>CALEZE010000005.1 GCA_937928235.1 uncultured bacterium
GAGTTGCGGGAGTGCAAATCATCAATGCAACCGGGACCAACTACAACGAAGAACCGATCAATATGGTTGTGGGCATGCTTGGTGCCCGCATAGCTTCAATTACCAAAGTATCCACGGAAGACTGTGATTGCAGGGTTTCAGGAACAAATACAACTTTGGTGGATAAACTATCGAAAGTGTTTTCCTGCGAAATAACGGACGGGGAAGAGACAGATAGTTTTGCTGCGAAGATTTTTGTGGGCGAGAAATTTGCGAGGCGTTTTTAAATTATATTTCAGATTTCTTCTTCGCTGTCGCTTTCCACTTCTTCTGAAACCGAGTCGCGTTTGTGGATAAGTTCAGGAGGTGTAAAGGAAACATAGTCTATCTTGTCTCCGGAAAAAGAAGCGACATCGGAAAGCTCTGCCGCGCGCTCTTTTTCTTTAAGAAACACCTTCACTTCATCTTTGTTGCTTGATTTTATAAATGCCTCGTATTTATTACCGTGCTTAATTAGTTTTCTTAATCTTGCAGACAAGTCGTCCGAAAGCCGACCAATATATTTTCCGTCTAAGGTGTTTATGGAAACCCGATGATTGCTTGTCGAAATTTCCACCTCGTCACCTGCATCAAGTGAGGCAACTGTCGTTTCCGAACCTAGATGCAAAAGAGGTGTGATTTTGGTTTTTCCGGGCTCTTCAATAAAAGCCTCTTTGGCAACACCCCTGGAGGCACCAGTGTCACCCTTTTTAAGGCCACTCCATTTTTCCAGTGCCTTGTTTGCGATTTGGTTAAAAGGGTCTATCTTTAGGACCTTTTTTGCGTAATTTTTTGCTGACGGATAGTTTCCAAGCTCTGCATAAGCGCGAGCAAGTCTGTTAAGGGCTGCAGTGTCTTTGGGTTTTCCGGAGAGTATTTTTTTGTTTAGACTAACTGCTTCCTTCCAGTCTCCTGAAAGGGCTTTCGATATAGCTTCTTGGGCAAGGTCTCTATTCATTTTTAAGCTCTTAGTTAAATCGTGCCTCTTTACGAGTATAGAATTGTGAGACGAGTTGTCAAGAAGTATACAAAGGAAAATTCTCCTTTAAGCGTGCCAAAGCTAGTAGTATAATCGGACTGATATGTCAGGACACTCAAAGTGGTCAACAATTAAAAGACAAAAAGAAGCAAACGATATGGCTAGAGGTAAGGTTTTTGGCAAGTTGTCTCGCGCGATCTCTATCGCTGTTAAAACCGGGGGAGGAGAGAACCCGGACACAAACTACAAATTAAGGATTGCAATAGATGCTGCTCGTGCAGCTAATATGCCCAAGGACAACATTGAAAGAGCTATTACAAAAGGAGGAGGTCCCGAGAACCTAGAGGAAGTCGTTTATGAAGGATACGGATTGGGTGGAATTGCTGTGATGGTGGAAGCTGCTACAGATAATCGTAACAGAACAGCCCAAGAAATAAAAAACATCTTCGAAAGGGTTGGGGGAAGTTTAGCCGGGCCTGGAGCGGTTTCACATATTTTTGAACCAAAAGGCTTGCTTGTGGTCGACAAAGTCTCAGATTCGGAAGGACAACTTCTTGAACTTATAGATTTGGGCGCAGAAGATGTTGAAGAGACAGAAGATGGGGTAGAGGTCTATACGAACCCCAAATCTTTAGCCCAAGTGAAGGCAAAAGTTGAAGAGAAGGGGTACAAAATAACTTCATCGGGTCTTATACAACTCCCCAAAAACTTGCAAAAAGTGGGGGATGAGACGGCCAGTAAGACGCTTAAGTTTTTAGAAGCCCTAGAGGAACACGACGATGTTCAAAATGTATTTTCAAACGCCGACATATCTGAAGAAGCGGCGAAAAAGGCAGTGGAGGAGTAAGAAAGAATAAATGACCAAAAGAAGAAGATTTATTGTTACATCATTGGTTTTAACAGCTGGTTTTTTTGGCTTTAAATTTTTATATAACCGCTTTCGTTTCTTGGCCATTGCGCTGTTGGGCCTTGCGACCTTGGGGCTTTTTTATTGGTCACTCCGTGAAGGACTGGGGAAAAACATGACTCTGTTGTCTTTGATTTTGCCATTGTTTTTCACTTTGGGCGTAGGGGTCTTCTGGTTCCTTCTCCCTACTAGTATATTTGCAAGACTTCCCATCCTGTTGTTTTACGGGTTTGGGATCTACACACTCTGTTTGACGATGAATATTTATACCGTAAGTGCAATAAGAACCATCGCGCTATTACGAGCGGCAAGGGGAGTAGGTTTTGTACTCACCTTGGCCACTTCTTTCCTTGTTCTTAACACAATATTGTCTCTAAAAGCACACTTTTTGCTCACGGCTTTACTTGGTGGAGCCTTGGCGTTTCCACTTTTCTTGCAAGGCTTCTGGGCAATATCACTAGGTGTCGATTATTCCAAAGACCTAATGGTTATGTCTGGGGTTTCAAGCCTTATTCTCGCAGAGATTGCAATAGCCCTTCATTTTTGGCCTGTCACTGTTGTTGTGGGTTCACTTTTTTTGACCGTGATAGTTTATGTTCTCCTAGGCTTGGGCCAGGCACGACTTGAGGCTAGATTGTTTTCACAAACGATAAGAGAGTACCTTTTTGTCGGAGTCCTGGTTTTTATAGGCATGTTAGTTGCCACCAACTGGGGCGGCTAGGCACAAATTCTATTTAATTCTTCAAAAAGTAGACTTCAGTTTTTTGAGTGGCACCGACGAGGGGAGAGAGGGAGGCAAGAATATCCCATAATAAGTTATAGGATTATACGACACAGGGTTTTTCACGGTTAAATTATAGGTATTTTCACGGTATGTAATGAAAACACATCCGCCAAAAGTAACCCGAAACACAAAAATGGTAGGGTTTGATATAGTTACTAGGCACAAAAGTGTAAAATTTTGTTCATTTTACCCCCGGTGTGGATAAGTATTTACGGTAGTAGCCAGGTAGCACCTCCCAAATGGCCCTATCAAGAGAATCAAAACAAGTTATCTCAACACGCGATGCAACTT
>CALEZE010000006.1 GCA_937928235.1 uncultured bacterium
GCTCCCCGGGTAGGATGCCTTGGCTTTGCCAACTTTTTCTTTCGCTTCGCGAATGGTCGAACCTAAACTAGGTTCTCACAAACCACAGTGAGCAAAACACAGGCCGCCAGGGCCTATCTTTTGCTCCCCGGGTAGGATTCGAACCTACGACCTTAGAGTTAACAGCTCTCCGCTCTACCACTGAGCTACCGGGGAATAAATGTAATTTTCAATTTACAATTCCCAATTTAACAAATCGGGAACTACCCCGGTATTATATCAGCAAGAATAAATTTGAACCAGGTTTGTGCTAGGATGGGGTAGAGGGGCGGTGATGGAAAAATGAAGAAAAAAGATCTTCGCCTGATTTCCCAAGTTTTAATGGGTGCGTCTGCCGTTTCAATTGTTCTTTCAGGGATTGGATATTTAGGGACAGATATCTGGCTTGCCTCCACGCAATGGCTTTTGGTCGCTGTAATTTTGGCACTATTTGGGGTGTATTTTAAATAAAACCAGCCTTGTGCGGTAATCTTGCGGTAAATATGCGGAGATTATTAAACAAGAGGTTGGCTCATAATCTTGACAATATAGGTGGGGTGATATAGATTGGGGGCAGTGAATAGGCGCGATATAGTAATCGGTCTAATAGTTTTGGTTCTTCTCGCAGGTCTTGTTTATTGGCTTAGAAGGCCTTCCACAAATCTTACCGTTCCAGAGACAGATATTGAGGTAGAGGAGAGTTTTGAGTCTTCATTTAATGTAGATATTCCGGACACGGCCGAAAGAGTTGTGTTGCGAGATGCTGAAGGGGGAACCTTTACAGGTCTTGCCGTAAGACACACAGACGAAAACGGGTCAACAACATATTCTTTACTGACCGATTTAACCGACTTACCTGAGGCGGGTATGCACTACGAGGGTTGGTTGACAACCTCTTCCGACACAGAAAGAATTTCGATGGGGAAAATGAGGCTACACAAGGGTGGTTATACAGTTGATTTTGTTTCTTCAACAATACTTCCGGAACACACAAGGGTAATTGTTACCCTGGAGCCCGCAGGCGAAGTTGTCCTCGAAGGCGCTTTTTAATCACAGGTCTCTTTTGTGATATTCTAATTGAAGAATGAAAAAGTTGATTTTTGGCTTCGTTTTTTTATCTTTCTTTCTTTTTCCAAGCACTGTTAGTGCAACGCTTCTTTCTGTAAAAAGCGATGGAACATTGGAGTGGAAAGTCCTCTCCCTACAAGACGAGCTTGCGCTTGGTGTTTCTCAGAGGAACTTATTGGAGGTTAAAGATGTTAAACCGGTTCCTGGCGCAACAGATTCCCGGATTGTTCTAAGAAGTGAGGAAGGCAAAACCTTGCTTGCGGTGGGTGGAGAGAGTGATTCGAGAGGACTTGATGTTACAGGGTGGGAGGACACTCTTATTGAAGTGGAGGAGAGAGGGGACACAAAACGGATGAACATAAAGATTGTCGATGGCAATTTTGCCATAGAGCAAGACGGTATTGTTGCAAAAACAAGCTTGCCAATAAACATTGACCCAGTAGAAAACGCCATTTCCTTGACTACCGATTCGGGCGAAATATTCTTGTCTGTGCTTCCAGTTGAAGCGGCTGAAACTGCCCTTAGATCCCGTTTTATTTCTTCATTGAATGACAACACGGTTGAAATTTCGCAAGAAGAGATGGGTGTTTTGACATACAAAATAGATGGAGAGAAGAAACTAGGGGTTTTAAAACTTTTGGACTATGGTGTCCCGGTGACAGCCCATGTTTCAGGGTCTACTGGTGAGATAGTTTTTGTTGATCAACCAACATGGCTAAGAATCTTGGGCTTTTTGTTCTAAGAACTACTCTTCGGCGTAAACGATCGAAATTTGTGAACCTCCGTCTTCTTGTCGGGAAATAGTTACCTGATAGAAAAGTCCGTTTTTTGTAAATGTCCCTAAATAAAGACCGTCCACTATTAATCTTTGGTTTGCGGCTTCCCAGCCCGCTAGTCTCATTTCTTTTTCATAAAAGGAAGAGGCGTCATTTACAGTATCTGAAGTTTCAAGTGTTACCCTGATTCCATCTTCTAGGCTACCTGAATCACTGACACTGACGATATTCGCATTTGGGTATTCTGGCAAGGCTTCTTCTTGGTAAAGGCTGGGGTAGGAAGTTTTAGCCTCTTCGATTGGCTCGTCTGGGCTTTGTGTTCTGGTGTTTTGCCTTGCGACGAATGCCCCTCCAACTAGAATAAAGAGCACCAGAATCGGCAGAAGTTTGCCCAATTTTTTTCTTTTCGCCACACCTTAATACTATTACTATTTTTGCTTTATCGAAAGCATGCTTGATAGTTGGTGCACTTTATTGAATACTTAGTGGCATGCTGGATCTTAACTTTCCGGTTGCCTTTGGTGCAGGGCTCGTGTCTTTTTTTGCACCCTGTGTACTACCACTTTTGCCTGCCTACATAGGTTATGTTACTGGCGTTTCTCTTGGGGACTTGGAAAAGAAGGGGTATACACCCTACATAAAAAAAATTCTTCTATCTAGCCTTTTTTATGTTCTTGGTTTTTCAATAGTGTTTGTTTTGTTGGGGACGGCCGCCGCAAGCTTTGGTATGGTCTTAAGACGATACGACTTTCTTATTCAGCGAATTGGGGGTTTGATAATACTAATCTTGGGCTTGGAATTTGCGGGTGTAATTAGGATCCCTTTTTTGTCATACCAGAAGGGTTTTAAACTCCCTTCTTGGACAGAAGGCCTGGGCCATTTGCGTGCATTTTTTGTTGGGATTGTTTTTGCTTCTGCCTGGACACCTTGCGTGGGCGCCGTTTTGGGTTCCATTCTAACCCTTGCTGCAGTAACTGGAACCGCAACTCAAGGGGCAACACTTCTTTTTGTTTATTCATTGGGAATTTCTTTACCTTTTTTAATTGTTTCTTTAACTCTTGCATCTGCACCGAGATACTTAAGTTTTATAAAGAAACATATTGGTATTATCAGCAAAATTGCCGGTTTTATCCTTGCTCTCTTGGGACTTCTTCTTCTTACCGACACTTATAAGTTTTTGAATGCATGGCTTTTTGAGGTAGCATTTAAGTTGGGGTACGAGATTAGATGAGTAGGGAGGTGATTTTTCGATAATGAACAACAAAACACTTTGGCTTGGTTTAGGAATAGTAATTGCAGTATTTCTTGCTTGGACCTTTATGTCTGGTAACCAGGAACCTGTTCCTGCCGAAACGACGACAGAAGAAACCGCGACACCGTCTGGAGAGGTACAAGAAGAGGGTGAGGAGGCCGTTGAGGCGCAAACGGTTACGGTAAATGGTAGCGAGTTTCAATATGACCCGTCCACGCTCACTCTAGAGGCTGGTGTTCCTGTCGTTTTGACTTTCAGGAACACAGGGACAATGCCGCACGACTTTGTGATTGACGAATTAGGCATAGCGACTGAGGTGCTTGCACCCGGGGAAGAAGAAGTTGTCGAATTTACACCCGAAGCTGGAACATATGCTTTCTATTGCAGTGTTGGTAACCACAGAGCCCTTGGAATGGAAGGAGACTTAGTGGTTGAGTAGGAGGTGACACTTAATGAAGGTAACTATTTATTCAACAACAACATGTCCTTATTGCAAGATGCTAAAAGACTATTTAGCAGAAAAGGGTGTCGATTACACAGAAAAGCTGGTGGACCAAGACGACACCGCAAGAGAGGAAATGTCGGGTGAGTCCGGTGTTTTTCTTGGCGTCCCCTGTACTGTAATTACAAAAGACGTTGCGACAAAGGAGACAATAATCGGTTTTGATAAAGGGAAATTTGATTCAATTTTGAACTAAACAGGATGATTTTTGTAAATTTTAAGACCTACAAAGAGGGTTCCGGTGATAGAGCGTTATCGTTAGCAGAAACCATTGCAAAAGTTGCAAAAGAGACGGGGGTTGAAATAATTGCCTGTCCTCAAGAGGTTGACTTCAAGGGAGTTGTTGAAATAACAGGAGGTAGTGTGTGGGCACAGCATGTGGACGCTACCGAAAGAGGGAAAACAACAGGTTGGTTCCCGCCAGAAATCGCAAAAGAGATGGGTGCAAAAGGGACTCTACTTAACCATTCAGAACATAAATTAACGGTTGGGGAGCTTGCTGAAACAATTCAGCTTTGTAAAAAAGTTGATCTCAAAACTCTTGTTTTTGCAGATGGGCCTGAAGAGGCTGAAATTGCTGCAGAATTTGCACCTGATTTTATTGGATATGAACCACCAGAATTGGTTGGCAGCAAAGAAACCTCTGTCGTGATGGCGGAACCAGACACTATAAAGCGAGTGGTTAACGCTGTGTCTCCAGTGAAGGTTTTGGTGGGTGCTGGAGTGCACAGAAAAGAAGATGTTGTCAAAAGCTTGGAGTTTGGTGCTGTGGGTGTGGCCCTTGCAACAGATGTTGTTCTGGCTGAAAATCCCGAAGAGAGCTTAAGAAAAATTGCGGAAGGATTTAAATCATGATTTACCTTGGAGCTGA
>CALEZE010000007.1 GCA_937928235.1 uncultured bacterium
GTTCCCTCGCTAAGTTTTTGAGACCCTGTGATATTTCGGAAACCTCCTGCACCCTGTTTTCCAAATTTCTGCTCCTTGCCAATTGGAGATAGTCGACAATTATTAGCTCAACACCGTTTTCCACCTGCAACCGCCTGGCCTTTGTCCTCATTTCAAGAATGGAAAGTGCTGGAGTATCGTCAATAAAAAGAGGTGCTTCTGCCAATTCCCCCATTGCATTACTCAAACTTGTAAAATCGTCCTCTGAAAGTTTTCCTGTTTTAAGTCTCCAGGCATCAATGTCTGCTTGGCTTACCAAAAGCCTGTCTACTAGCTCCTCTTTGATGATCTCAAGGGAAAATATACCAACTGGTCTTTTATGTTTCACCGCTAAATTTTGAGCAATATTTAAAGCCAAGGAAGTTTTACCCACACCCGGCCTGGCTGCCAAAATTAGAAGGTTGCTTTTTTGCATTCCTGCAAGTGTGTCGTCTAAATCTTTAAACCCCGTGGGAACTCCTCTTAACCCTTCAGATTGTTCATGCAACTCATCCAACCTATCAAATGATTCGGCCAAGGCCTCCCTCACTGGAGTAAAAGCCTTCTTCAAATGTTTCTGGGTAAGACCAAAAACCTCCGACTCAGCTTTGTCCAAAAGCTCGTCCGCCGCCAAGCCTTCGTCCAATGACAAATCTACTAGCCTGCTTGCGGCGCCCATGAGAGAGCGCTTTGTTGCAGCATCTTTAACAATCTTGCCGTAGTGTTCTACATGGGCGGCTGTTGGTACTTTGTTCGCTAGTTCCGCCAAATAACTTGCACCACCAATACTTTTTAGAACTTTTCTCTTCTTTAGCTTTTCGGCAACGGTTAAGACATCAACGGGCGTTCTTTCTTCATACAACTGAACACAGGCTTCATAAATTTCTTTATGTCTGTCGTCGTAAAAATCGTCCGGTATTAAAAATTCGGCGACGGCGATGATTGCATCTTTGTCTAAAAGAAGTGCGCCCAATACAGACTCTTCTGCCTCAGCAGAATGTGGAGGGATTCTAATGTTTACACTTGCTTTTTGTTGAACTGCACCAGCCATTTTGTGATAAATTTATCGCATGTCTTCAGAGAAAAGTAAAGAATGAGGCAGGGATTAACTTCTTTCCAGAAGAATTATCTTTTGCTCGTCTCCTAGGAGTCCACTTACGGTTAGTTTTTTGGTTTCTTCAGTTGGTAGACCTAATTCGGAAACAAAAGGTTTTGCCGTTTCCAGTTTCCCGAATGTTTCCTCTTTTAAGCCCGGCATTTTGTAGTGCATGGGGAGAATCAGGTTTGGCTCAATATTCCTTACAATTTCAGCTGCTTCTTTAGCGCCAATTGTGTACACTCCTCCTACTGGAAGCATAAGAATATCTATATCCCCCAGTTCTTCTAACTCCTTTTCAGAAAGCTTGTGTCCCAAATCGCCAAGATGGGCAATCCTAAAACCCTCTGCTTCAAAAACATATATTGTGTTTTTACCCCGCTCTTCTCCTTTTTTGTCATCGTGATAAGAGGGAAATCCTAAAACTGAAACGCCTGAAATTTCATACTCGCCTGGGCCAGAGAGCACCTTCTTGACACCCTCAACAGCATCAATGTTGTCGTGATCATCGTGTTGTGTGTGGGAGACACTAACTATCTCAGCAGCTGTTTTTGGAAACTTTATCCCAATAGAATCCG
>CALEZE010000008.1 GCA_937928235.1 uncultured bacterium
TATCGAGTGCATAAACAAATTCCAAATTCTCTTTTTTCGTCATATGTTTTACGAGCAGATACATCCCCCATATACCCAATATCCCAAATATGGCAGCGGGGATGCGAACACCAAGAGGGCCGATACCCCAAATAGCAACAGTGGGCACTACTGAATACAAATAAAGTGGAGTCCTCCATTCTGCAAGCGATTGTAAATGGAGAGGTAGGAAGTTGCCAGAGTAATCTCTCCCTGTATTCAGTAAAGAATATGCATGGTACCCAACATCCAGTTCGTCTCCAAAAAGACTTACTGGAATTCCATTAAGATTCCAGAGTCTTATGAACGCGGCAACAATTAGAATTAATGTTAAGAGTTTTTTGTGCACTTTGTTCATTCTACAACAGCCTCGTCTATTGAGAAGGTCAGATTGCCTGAATCCATGCTCGCCCTCGCCCCAATGGGCAAAATAAAGTTTTCCACATAGTGGCCAATCTCACCTACCTGCATAATGGGGAAAGCATAACCTTCCGTGGCCTCTAGCACCAAATCCTTCAGTGACATCTCGTTCCCCTCTACTTCAGGAGTGTCGCCACCCACAGTATGCCCAATAATTAAACCGTTTATTTCAGAAAAAAGTCCTTTCAAGTGAAGGTTTTTTAGGAATGCGTAAATTTGCTTTTTTGCGAATTTATAAAAGTCTAACACTAGAATCGAGCCTTTAAACGAAGGGCAATACTCAGTATTAGCCAACAGTGAAACTGGCGTGCAAACTCCACCAACAATAACTCCTTCTGCACTACCTTCACGAATAGAAAATCTTCCATCGTATCTTGTAGGATTATCTCGAAAATCTTTCCACTTTTCGTTAGATGGAACTTCACCATATTGTTTCTCAAAAAGAGTCTTCCTTAGACTTGAAGAGGTGTATGTCATATCTAGATCGGCAAAATTTCCTAACTCAATTCCATGAAACACGACCAACCCCGTCTTTTTATTTATTGGTAGAGCTAGTGTAGTGAAGTCAGAAATACCTAAAAAAACTTTGGGGTTTTTCTTAATAAGTTCATAGTCAAGTTTATCTATCATTCCCATCGCAGCCGAACCACCGACCGTCCACACGATAGCTTTAATTGAAGGGTCGATAAACATTTTGTGAAGCTCGTTTACCCTCTGGTCAAGTGGTGCAGAAGTAAAAAAATGCCTACCAAAAGTAGTATCACCAATCACTGGTTCCAGGCCGAACTTACTACAGAAATTGTCGATTGCCTTCTCAAAATGAGGTTTCCTAGACAGGACAGAACCAGACGGGGAAATAATTCCTACCTTATCACCTCTTTTTAACCTTTGTGGTTTAACAGTTTTTGCCATTTTTGTCCAAGCCAGAGAACTGCATTAATAACATAGTGTTTAACATATCCGTGATAAATTTTGCTCGAGGGAATTAGTTTCTTCCACCTATCTTTGGCCGTTGCCATTTTCTTAAAAGTGGCTCCGTGGTAGTGAGTAATTACTGATTCAGGTAGGTAGTAAACCTTTAGTCCTGCTTTCCATGTTTGCCTGCAATAATCTATATCTTCAAAGTAGGCAAAATAACGCTCATCAAGTAGGCCCACTTTTTTAACAGCCTTTGGTGTCATCAAAAAAGCAGCACCGACGACAGCATCCACGGTCGTTGGGTTCTTTCCTTTAGGAGCAAATTTTTCAAAAAGACCCTTTGAGCCAAACCAATATTCTTTTATCGCTCGCACTATTGTGGGGAAGTGATAACAGGAAGATTGCAAACTTCCGTCAATGTTTAAAAGCCTAGAGCCAATAACGCCTGCATCTGGAGTTTTTTCTGCAAACTCAACTAACGAGCCGAGTGCGTTCTTCTTAACCAAGGTGTCATTGTTAAGAAGAAGTATATATTTCCCTTTTGCCTTCTTCGCCCCTTGATTGTTTGCCTTTGCATATCCGTAATTTCCATCATTTTCAATTAGCGTAAAGTTTTTGTCCTTTTTCTTTAGTTTTCTTAAGGCCTCGACGGAGCCGTCCTTGGATCCATTGTCTACCACGATTATCTCTTTTTTTATTTTGGAGCCTTCTTTTTTAATTGAGTCTATACACTCAACGGTGAGTTTCTTGTTGTCGAGATTAACAATTACAATGCTTAGGTCCATTTTTAGGAAAACCGTGCCAAAAGTGCCTCGTCAGAAATTTTGCTTTCTTTTCTCTCTTTGTTTCTAGCTTTGATTGCTGCAGAAAGTCTCATTAAAGCCATTAGTATTATTCGGGAATACCCAGGATGCCTAAAAGTTCGCGATGTGATACCTGCTATGTGCTTTCTAAATAATCCCGGACTCGTTATGTTTTTCCAGTTAAAAAGAAGCTGGTTTCGCTCTTTGATTCTAGCGACCATTGTTTTGTCAAACCTCCCAATAGTTGTTTCGTGTTCATGGTCAACTACGGACTTTGGCTCCCAAACAAGCTTGTATCCTCTCTTAGCAGCTCTGTAAGAAAGATCCAAGTCTTCCCAGTAAAAAGGTGACAACAATTCATCGTCCATACCTCCCAGTTTCATCCAAATATCTCTTCTAAAAACCCCGCTACCACCATTTACCCAGAAAGTGTCATGGGCTTCTTTGCTCTCTTTCCCTGGCTCAAACAATATATATCCGCCTTCAAACTTCCCTCTTGCCCAACCATAACCTCTTTCGTGAAGTGACACTGCAAACACGCTTTTGTCTCTGAAGTGTTTGTGTGTCTCTTCTAAAAAGTTTTCTTCAGGAACCACATCATTGTTAATAAGACAAATGAGGTCCCCTTTTGAAGTTCTGGCACCAGTATTTACAGAGGCGGAAAAACCACGATTTTTTGTGTGCTTGATTAGTTTTACATCCGGAAAGTTTTCTTTCATAAAAGAAACAGTGTCGTCAAAAGAGCCATCGTCAACAACAATTACTTCTAATATCTGATTTTTCTTGTTTTTTTGGGCCTTTATAACCTTAGGTAGATTCTTTTTGAGAAGATCACGCCCGTTGTAGTTTGGTATAACAATTGATACTTTCATTTTATGGCTAAAGGTAGTTTATCAAAACACTCTCTAAATTATTAGTTCAGAATTTCTTCGAACTCTTTTACAAACCTTCTCTGTTCATAAACCAACGAAGACTTTTGTGATCTTTTGGACATTTCCGTTAACAAGCCCTTCTCTTCTACAAGCTTCTTTGTATAGTTAATCAAACTTTTCTCCTCACTCC
Source organism: uncultured bacterium (assembly GCA_937928235.1). Taxonomy (GTDB): domain Bacteria; phylum Patescibacteriota; class Microgenomatia; order UBA8517; family UBA8517; genus CALEZE01. The sequence goes on from CALEZE010000008.1 coordinate 3,222, forward strand.
ACAAAAACCCTGTCTCTCCCTTGGAAACAATTTCTTTATGTCCGCCCGCCCTAAAAACCACTGGAACGGCACCTGCCGCCATTGCTTCCACAACTGTTATTCCAAAATGCTCAACTGCTTCCGGGTTTTTTTCTTCATTCACTCCAAAACCAGCGGCTGACCAAAAAATTTTGGCTTTGCCGTAGAGTTGAAGCAATTTTTCAAAAGAAGCGCTTTCCACAATTTCGATAGGGTATCCCTTAGCTTCTTTTTTAAGCTCCTTAAGAAAGTTCCCGACACCGACTTCTACACCACCCGCCAAAATAAGGCGCCATTCTTTAAACCCCTGGTCATATAGCGATTTAAATGAACGAACCAAAACATCTTGTCTTTTTGCTTGTTTTAATTGAGAAAACCTTCCGACAGACAATATTATATTTTGCTTTCGTTTGGGGGTTATTTTGTCTGTTGCAACAGGAGGGTAAACAACCACGCTCTCAACACCATACTCTGAATCAATTACATTTTTTGTAAAGTACGAGTTGCATACTACTTTATTTACCCGCGCTAGCTTAAATTTATTCATAAGCGAAGTTCCTCCAACACCATGGAAGGGAACTTGAAAATGCAAAACATTCTTGCGCGCTTTTAGTGCGGGTATGCTACCGTCCGAAACCCAGAAACAAATATCATAAGACTCTCCTCTTTCAACATCTTTTACGATACTCAAACCCTTCAGGTCTAGACCAAACCTCTCCTCCAGTTTTTTAATTATTCCAGGATCCGACCATTCGATGTTTACCTTATACCCAGACTCCAGAAGAGTTTTTGCAACCATAGCAGTATACCTCTCACCGCCGCCGAGAGTGTCCAAGTATGGATTTACTATTGCCGCTTTCATTTTTTCTTTTCTTGCATCTCCCAAAGTTTTGCGTAGGTAATCATACGACTAAACATTTGATAAACGATCTCAATCACGCCTACTCCTCCGTCGAGAAATCCAAGCTTCCTCACACCACGGTACCAAAACTCCCTAAACGCTGCCGACATCATCCTCCACCAGGTGACAGGGGGGTGGCCTGACTTAAAAAGTAGTTCTGCCTCTATCTCTGACCATTTGTTGGTTTTTTCGACCATCTCTTCTAAGCTCCTGTGGGACCTATGAACAAAAGGTTCTTTTAGTTTTTCTACATTGCCTTTAAGTTTGGGTTGCTCATGGAGCTTGCCTTCCCATTTCACAAACTTATCTTTTCTTATTAGACGGACAACATAGTCTGGCCACCAGCCACCGTATCTCATCTCCTTTCCCAAGAGGATATTTTTCCTGGGAATCGCGTACGCAGCAGTGTCGCTTTCAGATGTTTTGATAGTGTGTTTGATTTCCTCTCGAAGCTTTGCTGTTACCTCTTCATCGCTATCTACATACAAAAGCCATTCATATTTTGCCTTTTTTGCTCCTTCGTTACGCCATTTTGAGAAATCCTGGTCTTTCCCGTCTGGTTTTATTTGAATTAGTTCATCACACCAGGTAAGTGACTTTAAGCATTTTTCGAGAAGTTCTTTGTTTGCTCCCTCGCCGGCTAACACAATTGCAGAAATCTTCATTACTTTTTCCCCCAGGAGCCCTTACCAAATCTGCACAGGAAGAAATCGCGAACACCAGTTTTTTGCCACTCTCGCCCTTTGGTAAGTAGTCTCAAACTTTCCCTAACAAGAGCGAGTTTGGTTCGAAGCCTGGCATATCTCATTCCAAAATCTAATCTGTTTCTTGTTAAAAAGTAGTCGTTAAGCTGGCTCCCAATACCAGAGGCTTGTGACACCTTGTGCCAAAGGTGAGTTGCCGGAGTATAAACAACTTTCCAACCTGCACGCTTGGCGCGCTCAGAATACTCCGCATCTTCCCAGTACAAAAAGTATTTTTCTCTAAGATATCCAATATCTTTTACTAATTTGTTTCTTGTTAGCACACAAGCTCCGTTTGCTACATCGGTTTCTGCCTGTTCGTCGTACTGGCCTTCGTCAACCTCATCCACACCCCGATGTGTTGTGTAAATATTGTTTCGATCGATATCTCCACCCGCATACCAGAGAACTTTTCCCAATTCAGTCTTTTTATATCTGTCCTTGTGGTATTCGTAACCTTTAGCAAAATACATCTTTGGAGAAAGAAGTCCAATTTTTTTGTCCTCTTCTGCAATTTTTAGAAGCACTTTTAATAAATCTTTTTTCAGAATGAGGTCGTTATTCATTAGGAGCATATAGTCAAACCCTCTTTCCACAGCATCCCTCATTCCAATATTGTTGCCCCCAGCAAAACCCAAATTGGCGCCGGTGTTTATATACTTGAAGTCCATGTTTGGCAACTTAAAATCTTCAAAGTATTCGGGTGTTCCATCTGTGGAGCCGTTATCTACTAGCAAACACTCTGCGTTTAAACCACTTGTGTCCAGTTTTGCCACATCTTTCATTTGTTCCTGGGTCATCTCTTTTTGATTCCAGGTGAGAATTATTAACGCTACTTTAGGTTTTTTTGCCATACTTTAGTCTCCTTGCAACTTTTTTCGGGAAAGCTTTTATTGCACCCTTCTCCTTTGTGTATTTCTCAGTAATCCACCAATTAACTTCTGACTCTGCTTCCCCAAAAACACTAGCAACCTCGTCGAATGATGTGGCCTGCTCTAAAAACTTCTCTTTCTGCCAAATTTTTAGATAAACCATTGCTTCAGAAAATGCCTGCAGAATGGCAAGTGCCAGACCATGAAGGCCGTCCTTGTAGCCCTCTCCGGCGAAATATCTGCTCAAGAATTCTGACAAAGGCCTTTTGATAAGGTCTTTCCACAAAAATTTATGTTTCTTGGCAACTAGTTCGTCTGCCTGGACGGAAGTGTACCTGTTCATTCTTTCTATGTACTGCTCCAGAGTCTGGTAGTTGTGATGAATTATGGCAAATTCGTCCTTTGCCGGAAGGTCAATCCCTTTTCCTTGAGTAATGGGTACTGAATGGATTTCGTCATCCCATTCAACATTGTCTTTTTTGAAAAGCCTGATGTTGTAATCTGGCCACCAACGGGAATGTTGCAGCCATTTTCCAAAAACTATATTTTTTCTAGGAATCCTAACATAGTCTGCTTTGTCTTCCTTAATTATTTTTTTAATCTTTTTGGCAAGCGATTTACTGATTTCCTCATCTGGATCCAAGACCAATACCCACTCCTTACTCGCCTTTGAGATAGCAAAGTTTCTGGCCGGCTCCACATAGCTCACCTTCTTAAACTCATATACCCTAGCACCAACCTTCTCGGCTATCTCGACAGTCTTGTCACTTGACTTCATGTCGACAACTACAATCTCGTCTGCCAAGTCTTTCACCGAAGCTAGGGCGCGAGGAAGCACATCTTCAACATTGCTGGTATTTAAAACAACCGTTAATTCAGCCATATTTCGTATTTTACCTTCTTTTTAGTTTACTTTGTAAATTTTCACTTCAGCATTCTCAAATATCTGCTCCAATCCGAGCTGGGTTTCTCCAAGGACTGCACGCTGACCGTTCAGCCAATAAACATAGGCAATTTTGTTTTCTTTCAAGAAACTTCTGGCATCGTCAGCGCTACTTGTTTCAAGAAATGCCTCCACTTCCTCTCTCCTTTTTGGCCATGGAAAGTTTGTAATATTCAAGTTAACCTCATCTTCCAGAAACACAGGGTGTTCACCAAACGCCGCTACATAGGCAGTCGATTCGTAGAGGTAAAGTGGTCGCGGTGGGTTGGACAAGGCCTCTTTTGCCTTTTCTTGATCGAATGGATATGTAAGAACAACACCCCTAGGTTGCTGAGAAAGAAAAGACAGGGCTTCAAGTTCATAGCTCGGAACCGTGGCGGGAGGCCGCCCTGGTAAATAGTGCCTTAGAGTTCCTATCGTGGTCGGTATCGTCAAAAGTACTACCAAAGCCACAAAGTATTTCGATTTTCTTGTCGCAAATTTTGCCAATGCCACTCCTGCTAGAATTCCCGTAAACATCAATGAATAGTACAAGAACTGAATGGTGTTCCAAGGTGTTCCCGATTGCAAAAAAAGTGTGGGGACCACAATGCCTGCAGCGATGATGGTGTATATCGCTATCTCCATTGGCACATAACTTTTCGGTCTTAGTAGACTCCTCAGCGCAAAGGGCAAGGCCAAAATTCTCGTACCCAAGTTACCAAGTACAAAAATTACAAAGGCAACTAAATAGGCAGCAGTCGCTTTCACCCATAACCCGCCCAATCGATAGTTTGTCATCGCGCTATAAAACCTCTCCCAGCCAAGCCTGTCACTTAGCCCCATCATTGTCTCCAAAAACCAAAAAGGTTTAAAAACCACGATGCTACCGACTTCACCTTTTGTTGGCAAAAACACAAGAAGGTTGATTATGGCGACCGGTAGCAAGATTTTTAAAGTAATAACCTTTTTCTCCCAGAATAACTCCCACAGTGAAGCAGCCAAAAGCCCGGCTATTATGAGCAGGGCACCGTAAACTTTAATTTGCGACAAAATACCGAGAGTTAGAATTGTGCCGACAAATAGCTTTGCTGAGGATTTCCGTCGATATTTAAGATACAAGGTAAGACCAAGAAGCATTAGCACAAGAGAAGTGGCAAACGGGGGATTAACTAATGTAGAAATCGACTGCTGCGACCAGAAAGTGGATTCGCCACCAAGCTCTCCACCTTTAAGTAAAGATACGAGCCACCCCCAACCAGCACCAAAATAAACGAAAAATGTCGCCCAAAATGCTTCTTTCTTGTTTCTTCTCCATTCTTTAACAAACTTAAATGTTGCAAGACCAATAAGCGCAGCGAGGACTGGGGGAGCTATCTGGAAATACAGAGTTTGAGCAGAGACACCCGTTAATTTATGGAGAAATGCTAGCAATAAATCGTACCCCATGTGGTAATTTTTAATAACTTCTCCTGCAAAAACAGGCATTTCCAATGACCCGTTCGCAAAACTATTAATAAGGGCGATATGCCAAACCCCGTCGTGACCATTTGGTCCCCAAAAACCCATACCATAGTCATAAACCAAACCGCTCTTAATCATAGTAAGGCTCCACACAGCAGTACCTAGAAAAATCAGTGCAAAAATCTTTTTCATTTCTTCGACACAAACGCCTTGAAGCTTTTTTTAATATCTTGTGTCAACGAGGCTCCTTGTAAAAGATATATTGTCGTTAAGTATGTGGCGGCGCCGACCCCCACAATCACCCAAACGGATGTCAAGCTAACTGGTAGCCTTGCACGCAATATGAGTGCCACCACCGACAACAAAAGTGCCGCCAATGCCGGCCTGGCAACAGAATCTATAAGAGAAAACTTCACATACTTTCTGGCTATAATTATTGCCACTACCGAACTTGTACCCACCAAAGCATAGCCTGAAGCAGCACCAACCACCGAATAGTTTAGAGCCAAAAATGGAACAAAAAGCCAGGTAAGGACTGTCCACATGACCATAAGTTTAAATGTCGTTTTTATCCTTCCGATGGCGTTAAGCAAGTTTGTTAGTTGAGTTGTTACAGCAGCAAAAAGCGTATTGATTCCAATGAGACCAAGTGGCAAGAGTGCAGGCGCCCATTTTTCATATCTTGGAATAATATCTACCAGAAGAGGTGCCAAAACTAAAAGCCCGGCAAGTGTTGGAAAAACCAAAAAGCAAATAAAGAAGATACTTCTTGTAACAGATCTTTCAAGATGGTCCTTCTCGTCTTGCATTCTGGAAAATGCAGGGAAGGTTACTTTTATAACATGATCCATAAAAAATCTTAGTGGCGCCTGTCCCCATTTTTGCGCCCAACCAAGTAAACCAACTCCTGCAGGCCCTAGTATTCCTCCCAGCACAGCAGTCATTCCATCATCCTTGAGAGTGGCAAGAAGCGTGTTTGCTTGATAAGGAACACCGTAGTTAAGAAGCTTCTTGAGTGGTTTCCTGGAAAAGGCAAACCCTGGCTTCCATGGACGAAGAAGATATATTGCCACTAGCCCAACTACGCCTCTGGCAAGTACCGCATAGGTAAAACTCCTGACACCAAAGCCTTGCCACGCCAAGTAGACAGCAACCACATTGTAGACTAGATTTTCAAGAACCTGTGGCAAGACCAATTTCTCAAAGGATAATTCCCTTTCTAGAAGTACGGAGGGGATTGTCTTTAGGGAAGACATAAAAAGCGAAGCACCCAATGCGTACAAGAGAAAGGTGCCCTCGGCACTAAGTGAATAGATTCTTGTTAGAACCGGGGTCGCGAAAAAAAGTGCTGCCAGAAGTATCAATACGAGGACCTGTTGAATAGTAAAAGTGGTCCTGAGGTCGGCCTCGTCAACTTCTTCTTTTTTTTGAATAAGGGCAGCTGCCAAGCCTACATCGCTAAAGTAGGCAAGAAAGTTAACAACTGCTGAAACCACCCAAAATACCCCAAACTCACTGGGCTCAAGAAAAACGGTTAAAAAGCCGGTGGCAACCAAAGAAAGTAAGCTCAAGAGGAAGGTGCGCCCAGTTAAAACAACCACACCCCTGATCGCTCTTTCTTTAATGCTTTCAAGCGTAATCTCGGAGGTTGGGTCCAGATGCTCTTCTGTCGCCTCTACTTTAGCCACGCTTTGATTTTACCACCCGCTTTTTCTTTGGGGAACTTTTTGGGAGTTTGCCTTTCCACAACGGGTAGCTTAGTAAACCAATCCAAGTTGCAAGTGATATGAGATCGCTCACTTTCCTCACCGGAGTGTCTTCAAGCCGGACTTCAATATCGTGTTCTCCCTTGGTTACAACAAACCACATCCTTCCCCACTTTTCTTCTTCTGGAACAAAAGTTTCCGTTTCTTTTCCGTCTACATACACTGTCCAGCCTGGAAACTTAAATATACCAAGCCTCACCATATCAATATATCCACGCGCATTAAGTTTCACCCTTGCCCAATTTGTTCCCTGTTCTGTGCTCATTATTTCTCCTTCCCCGGACATAAATTCTGCTAAGTTTTTCATTGGTTCCTTTGGCGCAGTTTCGGCCCAAACAGGAAGGTAATCATAAATTCCGGCGGTTTGCTGTAAATCCCATGCAGCATTTGAAAACTTTTCCTCATCTGTTAGTTTTCCCATCCTGCCGTTTTCTGGGACAAAGTAGTTCCAGTTAAGAATCACCAAACCAAGCGCAAGCACAATAGCCACCTTTTTCCCAAGCCTGTTTTTTTGCCAAAGATAAACAAGCGACCCAGCTATAAATGAGAATGAGAAAATAATTATCGTCAAAAACCTCCAAGAAAACTGAAGATAGCCAAGTGGCGGAATTAGTTGCCAGATAAAAGTTGATCTGCTATGCGCAAGAAATGTAGATACCCAACCAACGGCAAACAGCAACAAGAGCATTCCGTAAATTGCTTTCTCCTCTTTCTTTTTTGCCAAACGAAGTTTAAAGGCACTCCAGGCACCAATGACCAAAGAGAGAATCCAGTGAATGTGTCCAACCTGGAAGGACATCCCGTCGTCTTTGACATCCCACACAGAAGGGCCATACCCCCAAAATCTCGAAACAAGAAGCTGCTTTAGGCTCACAAAGTGTGCGGTGTAATCGTAGTATCCAATAAGTTGACCCCTAATTTGTGTATACTTATTCTCCACCACTGCCGGAAATGTAAAAAATGCTGCCAAACCAAGTGCAAGCAAACCTGCTTTAATTAAATAGGGGAGAGACTTCCATGATTTTTCTCTCCACATCCAGAAAAGTGCCCAGATTACGGTCAATGGGCCAAAAATAAGAACCATGAGATTGTGCGACGTAAGGAGTGCAAAGGTGCTTAAAGCAAGACCGCCAATCCATTTGGTTAAGTTTTTCTTTTCTGTGACTATTTTGTAAGTAGTCCAAAAAATAAATGGGAAGATTGCAAGAGCCCACGCCTCATTCATCGCCCCCCTGACATAAACATCCACAGCATGATATGGCGCCCAAATATAGAAAATTGCAGAGACTACCCCACCAAGTCGTTTAAAAAATTCCTGTGCCAACAAATACATCCCAACCCCGCTGACCAGGAATGACAAAGCAAACAACAGCTTTGCCGTGCTAATAAAGGAAAGCCCTAACACTCTTATCCCCTGCCCTATCAGATAGGGGAGAGGTGGATAGAAATTAAATAGTGGAAAACCAAACCCGTACCCCATATCCGGCACCCATCGACAAGGAATCTGGCCATCTGCAAAACACTTCTCCATTTGAAGTTGCCTCATCATCTGCAAATCATCGTGCATATTGAAGTATCCCTGCTGGAAAAGGAGTGTCCGACTCGCCAAAATTGCAAAAAAGAGAACGATGACAACCGGCCAAAAATGAGGATTAGAATAAATTTTTCGAAGCCATTTCATCACAACTGATAATATCACAACTTAAAAAGATAAAGTGTTTCTTGAGGGCCGTGGTGAACAAAGGACTCAACACCCTCCGGCCTGATGGCCTTTGGGAAAGCAGCAACAAGTTCTAGACCAAGCTCTTCTGGTGAAGCTTTAAGTCTTGTGCTGTTTATAACAAGATAGGTTTTATTTCCTGCCTCCTTACTCTCCAAAAGGCTTGATGGTACTTCATTCAGGTTTAGCCCAACCCCTATGACGGTAATTTCTGGACGGTGATTCAAATACATTTGTAACCCATCTGGTAGGGTGCCAAAATACCCTTCTGTCCCTACAACGATCTTTTCGTCCGGGTTTGAAACAAGCTCGCTTTCCAAAATTTCTGCAGTTTCTCTTATCCCAGTTCCAGAGGTCCACTCTTCTAGGTATCCGGACCTCATGACTCTCGGCAAATTTGCCTTTTCCGCATCGTTTAGTAAAACATAATTAAACCACAATGCGTGAGCAACAAAACCCGCAATCAATATCTCTAATAGCACTTTTCTCTTTTTATAAAATGCGTTTTCTTTCGCGAACAAACTCGCGGCCAAAATTATCCCTGGTGCAAGAGTAAAAAGGACATACCTCGTTGTGAACGCTTTCGCATACATTGACTGCACCATAATGGGAATAAAAACCCATAGACCCAAGACAAAAGTTTCTTTATTTCTCTTCAACAAACCTGAAACAAGAGCCAAAAAGAAAGCAATTACTAGAAACGAAGGTCCTAGTGCCCAAAACCATTCGAGAACCCTGTCCATGTGGAAAATAAATGGATCCCTTGGGTTTGTCCACAAGTGAGAAATGGGCAAAACATAGTCCTTGTTTCTTGTGCCGATTAAATGGAAATTGGTCCCAAGTCTTAGAATGTTGTACATACCATAACCAATCACCAATGTTGGTAGCAATAAGCCAAAGGACTTCACAAATCGACTAAAAATCCCACTCAGTTTTTTAGGCCATTTCGCCAAGAGCCAGACAGACGGAAGTAGTATTACAAAAAATACTGCAGGCGACTTAGTTAATAGTGCACCGCCTAAAGCAAACCCTGAGATCATTGCATAATCAAGCCGTAAAGATCTTGTGGTTAGTGTCGCAAAAAACAGTAACCACACCCCAAACATAGCAAGCATGGAATCAACCAAACCGATCCTGTCAAAAAATACAGCAAAGGGTGAGATTGCATAAATCAGCGACGCGACAAGGGCCGCTTTTTTAGATTTAAAAAGCAGAAGAGTTAATGCAAAGACCCCAACAAGTGTACCAAGCCCTGTAAGAACAGAGACAATTCTCCCTGCAACAAGTGGGTCCGAAAAAAGTTTAAACATGGGAATAACGGCCCACATAAAAAGTGGTTGCTTGCCGTCAGACAAGGGTAAAAACCTCAAAGAAGGTTCAGCTCTCATTACCTGGGCCCAGCGTATATATATAGCCTCGTCGGCGAAAACAGGCAATGAAGTTATGTTGTATGTCCGCAAAAAAAGCGCTAAAAGAATAATTCCGAATCCTAGAAAAATTGTACTCCTCCACTCTTCAACAAGCTTTTTCATCTATTTATATTTTCCAAGAAATGCATTCAATCTTACTCGCAAAAGATCTCGCAAACCCTCCCAGGAATCTTTTATGGGGTTAACCTTTGTCCCCTCTTGGTGTCTCCACTCAACAGGGACTTCTGCTACTTTAAATCCTAGTTTCCTGGCAATATATAAAACTTCCAAATCAAACCCCGCAGAAACTGAGGCTCCCATTGCACTTGCCTCCTCACCAAAAACTTGCATCTTTTTAAATATTTTTCTTGCAGCGTCTTTCTTGAATGCTTTGAACCCACACTGGGTGTCTTTAAACGGCAAACGCAAAACTATGGTTCTTAATAAAGAAAACCCAAAGGCCATTGTCTTTCTAATGAGTGGGGCTGCGGCCCTGCCCTGTCTTGAGCCAATTGCTATGTCGTACCCCTCCCCTACTTTTTCTAATAGTTTTTCGACTTGATTTATTGGAGTTGCCTGGTCCATATCCGAAAACAAGATTATTTCACCCTTTGCAGCAAGCATGCCTGTGATAACTGTTGGTCCCTTACCTCTATGTGGTTCTGCCATAACACTAAACCCTTCATGCTTTTTTGCAAACTTTTCTGCCAACGCCAGTGTCTTGTCACCCGACCCGTCATCTACAATTAATACCTCCCATGTGTATTTTTGCTTTTTTAGGTACCCATAAACCCAATCCAACACTCCCCTTTTGAGATTGCCCTCTTCATTGTATGCAGGAATCACTACTGATAATTTCATTCAAACCTTTCCCTTCTTTGGACGGTTATTCCGCCGAACTCTACCTCCTCGATGACCTCCCCTATTCCCTCGTGCCTTACGAGCCAGGCCTCGAGCCGTTCGGTGTGAGTCGGATCAGTCTCATAGAGAGTTTACAAACTTTTCACCATTGCTTCCTCAACTAGGCCGCACAATCCCCCTCCACACCTCTCAGTACCCTGCCACAAAAACAGATAGTCGTATGCGTGAGGGATAACGGGTGGAACATAAACATCTACATTAAATTTATCAAATTCCTTATCCCTGGCGTCTTCAAAAACCCAATCAACAGCGGCCATCTGATTTTTAAAGTATATATCTGTTTCCCCGTTTACCGGATTAACTAAGTAATCTTTTACAAGTTTTCCGTTTGGAATAAAAAATAAAAACATAAAAACCACTACCAATACCATGCCTTTCCTCTGCCTCCAGAGTTCTCCCAGTAATAGTGCTGTTAACAATATAAACGGGAGAAAGTACCCAGAAATATAATATGTGTAAACTGCACCATGATTTCCGTGGAAAAAGAGGTATCCCAAGACTGGGGTTAGGAGAAAAATGGCAAAAAGAGGGGTCAACCCTTTTTTGAATTTCTTTCCGTTTGCTATGTAGAAAAGAGTCAAAAACCCAAAAACAAACTTAGCAACTTGTGGACTATTGATAAATACAAGATTACTAAAACCACTCCAAAAAAACTCGAGTCTCGTTTCAAGCAGGTATTTTGTTATACCACTAAACGCCCTCTCTTCTAAGAAAAGTTCTGAGAAGTTATTAAAAAGTATATGGCCATGTCTAAAATCAAACAGGATTTGCGGAAGAAGAGTCGCAAAGAAGACTGCAGCGGAAAGTAAGGCAGTTTTAATACCAGGAGCATTTCCATTTTTACCGCCTGAGGTCTTGTAAATTGCAACCTGCCAAATGGTAAATATGGCGAAAAGTGGAATATAAAAGACCGCACTTGCTGCCTCAAAATGCAAAGAGATCCCTACAATTAAGGCCGCCAACACCCACCAACGCCCCCCTTTTCTCTGGACTATCTTCCACAGAGCCCAAAGTAGAACAACGCTACTCAAGAGTATCGGGTTGGGATTAGAAAGCCATCTACTTGTAAGAAAAATGTGATACGAAAAGGCCCCTATTATTGCGGCCAATATGCCAGCTTCTTTGCTGTGCATTGTTTTGCCCAGGTAGTAGAGCATAAAAACTGCAAATGTCGAAAGTGCTGCTAAAAACACCGCTGGATAAACGGGATTCCCTTGGCCTAAGAAATAAAAAGGCGCCAAGAGATAATAAAAAAATGGGCCCAAAAAAATACCAGGCAGGCCTGTAACGGGGCCGATTAGAAATAGTCTGCCGTTCTTGATTAAATCCCAAATAACTAAGGCGTCGCGCCCTTGGTCAAAATAAAAACCCAGCAACTCATCAACCCTGTAAACTCTCACAAAAAAGGCCGCAATTAAAATAAAAAGTACACCTATATACTCGCTTTTGTCTTTTTTGAAATTTTTCCCGAAGGCTTTCTTCCAAGAAGAAATTTTATTTAGCATATTTCCTGCAAGTCTCTAGCACTTTTTCCACAGCTTCCTCGTAAGGAGTGTTCTCAATCCTCGCCCCGGAAGCAGCAGCGTGCCCTCCTCCTCCTAACTCAATTGCAATTTTTGAAACATCGAAATTAGTACGCGATCTAAATGACACTGAAAGATTCTTTTCTTCCGTCTCAACCATTACTACCCCGAAATTTGTCCCCTCCACACTCTGAAAAAATTCACTGGCAAGTCTTTCTTTTGCATCAACGGGTTTACCAAATTTTTTGTAAAGTTCAAATGGTGCAGCCACCCAAACAAAAGAGTGTTCGTTTTCTATTTTTATTCTAGATAACATTTCAGCCCAAAACGCAACCAGTTTTTCTGAAACCGTAAAGTTGATATTTAAGTTTATCTTGTCTTTATCAGCTCCCTTCTCAAGCAAGTTTGCGGCAAGCCTTAGCGTTTCAGGTGTTGTGCCTGAATAACGAAAAGAGCCCGTGTCTCCAATTATGCCGGTCAACAGACTTGTCGCCACAGCTTCATCAATAGTCACCTCCCAGTCTTCGAAAACTCTGTAAAGAACCTCAGCTGCTGAGTTAACTTCCCAATCAACAAGGTTTGCGCTTCCATATTTCGTATTAGTTTTGTGGTGGTCTATAACAACAATATCTATGTTCGGTTTCTTAATATCTTCTGAGGCGGCAACCATTCCCCAACTGGCAGAATCTATACAGATAAATAAGTCATGTTGAGAAAAATCGTATTTTTCAAAATCTACAGTCTCTATGGCTTCGAAGTTTTTCAAAAAACTCAAATTCTCACTCGCCCCTGTCGGGCAGATAACTGCCACATCTTTCCCCATTGTCCGCAACACCGAATACATGGCAAGGGCCGACCCTACAGAGTCCGGGTCAGGATTCCTGTGACAATTCACAAGAATTCTGTCGGCGCTTTGGACTTTGCTAAGAATTTCCTCGGACTCTTTATAATTCATCGTTGTGTACTAATTTAAACAGGGTAATACCTGCAACTTCCCACTCCTCATCAATCTTACTCCATCCAAAGTTGGCTATTTCGGCTTTGGGGTTACTTGTCGGCTGACACTTGTCTTTCGGGAGTTCGCAAATCACAAAAAGCTGCTCTGTTATTGTCTCGTCTGCCCTTTGTGCATCAATACCCACAATCGGGGCTCCATCCTTTTCCAAAAAGTACCAATATGCACCTTCATAATTTCTTTCCGCAATAACTGCAATATTAAAAGGTTCGCCGCCCGCCTCTTTGGTAATTTTTTCTGCCACCTCAATACTTCTTTGCATTTGTCTGTTTGGCGGCTCAAGTAGCGGGTTTTGTTTCAAGTTAAAAATGAAAAGCGCTGCCAAAACCAACCACACCACCATCTTTCCGGACTTACGCAAATTTTGCATTGCTCCATCAGCAAAACCTCCAATTAGCAAAAAAGGTGCAGCAAACATAAATCCATAATAGTGGTCGTATACTTGTTGTTTATATAACCCCAAACCAACAAGGCCTGTGGCAATCCAAAGCAATATTATCGTGTAACCTGACACCTCGTTTTCTTTCAGCCTGTACCTGTTTAAAAGAAAGAAAAGTGAGGGTATTGATAAAACTGCCAGAACCCAACCTCCAACCTTTTCATCCCTTGCTCCAACCAACCTGGTTGACACCTCCTCGGCTATCTCTGGAAGTTTGGGTAAAGCATTCCAGGGTCTAGCTGAAACAGTTGTCTGCCTTTTTACAAAGAAATCGCGCATTGCAGAGAAGTTTCTCCAACCATGACGGGCATCAAAGATCACCAGCGGAGACATCATTAGGGCAAATAGACCAGCTGAAACCAGCGTGTACTTTATGAACCGAGGTCTAAAAGTTTCTGATTTCTTGTTTTTTATGTAAGTTATGAGCCAGTAAAACCCAAGGAGCGGTGCGAGAAGAAGCCCTAAGTAATGCGACTGCAGTGTCGCGGCAAAAGAGATTACTGCAACGATAAGCCATTTTAGTTCATTCTTGTGCCACATTCTCCAAATAGCATACACACTCAAAAGTGCAAAAAAGGGCATGATGTTGGGGTTCCAAGAAGACCGGGAATAAACAATAACTGTGGGAGAGACAGCAAAAAGTGCCGAAGCCACAACGGCTGCCACTTTCCCAAACCATTCTCTAGCAACGAACCAAACAAAAAACACAGTTGCGACACCCAAAAGGGCAATAAAAATTGCAGGGCCCGCCGGTGAATAGTTCGCGAAATACAAGGCAGGAGCTATTAAATAGTAGTACAAAGGCCCAAGATACATGTTTCCAATGGAAGTCCCTGGACCAACCAGTATTGGGTCAAAATTAACAAGGAGTCTCCTTACGACAATAACATCCCTTCCCTCATCTCCAAGAAATGTCAAATACTCATCAATCCTGAATAACCTTAAAAATGCTGCCAAAAGCAAGATGGCGACAAGAATTAAAAACTCCCGAGGGTTTGCCTTAACCCAAACTACAATTTTGTTAGCCCAAAAACGCTCTTTTAAGGTTTCCTTATAATTTTTTAGTTTCTTTTTGCTCATTTCAAATTATTCCAAGGTCTTGTGTTCAAAAGTCTGAAAAGCCCCTCTATATCGCCCCATGCTGTCTTTGCTACCTTTACAGTAGATGCAGGGTCGTCTCGCCACACAATTGGCACCTCTTCAATTTTAAACCCAGCTTTGTCTGCGATAATCAAAAGTTCCGAATCAAAAAACCAACCATCGTCTTTTACTTCTGGCAAGAGTTTGTCGGCAGCCTTTTTTGTTATCGCTTTAAAACCACACTGCGCATCTCGAAAACTTGTCCAGAAAAGTGACCTAAAAAGAAAACTGTAGCCCCTAGACATTATCTCTCTTAGAATGGTCCTTCCGTAAACCTTCGCACCAGGTGCCAACCTTGAACCAATTGCAATGTCTGACCCATTCTCTAACTCCTCAATAAGTTTTGGGAAATATTTCAAATCGCTCGACAAATCAACATCCATGTAGGCCAGGTATTTCGCTTTTGCCTTCTTCCAGGCACGCTTTAGCGCCCTGCCTCGCCCTTTTTTGGCTAATCTAATATAACTAATATTTTTACTGCGAGACAATTTTTTCCCAATTGAAGGAGTTTTGTCTGTCGAGGCATTGTCCAAAATCACTATCTCCCAATCATAGTTTGACATGTTTTTTTTCAAAAATTCCCTTACTTTTGGAACATTTACGGGTAGGTCCGCTTCTTCGTTGTAAACGGGTATTACAACGGCCAATCCTGCTTTTGTCATGCCCAAAGTCTAGCACAAATCGGCTGAGCCATGGTAATATTTGGGCAATGTCAAAAAGGTTTAGCGGGCTCGTGCCGATAATTCTACTGTCTTTGGTGCCGACACTTCTTATTTGGTTGCCATTTTTGTTGAGACTCGAGTCTTTTTGGACTATACCTCTGCCAACAGCCGGAATGGCCACAATCGTTGCAAACTACGACGGACCGCTTTATTTGGTTGTTGCAAAAACTCTCTACAAGGCAGACCTTATTAAAAGCATGTTTCAGTTCACCCTACCAACCGAATACTACGCTGCACATTTCCCACTTTTTCCACTATTGATAAAACTATTCGCACCACTTTTCGGACATATATATTCCATGCTCCTTGTAAGCATCTCCTCTTCCGTTTTGGCGCTTTATTTCTTTTTCAAACTCGCTGCAGACACCGTCAACAAGAAAAGCGCACTGTGGCTCACAACCATCTTTGCTCTTCTTCCGGCTCGTTGGTTGATTGTTCGCTCAGTGGGTTCTGCCGAGCCTTTGTTTATCGCGAGCATTATTGCATCCATATACTTTTTTAGAAAAAAGCAATATGTTTTTGCTGGAATCTGGGGTGCACTAGCACAACTCACAAAATCCCCCGGTATTCTTTTGTTTGTTGCTTATGCAGCTGCCATAGTCTTTCCACATCTTAGGTACCTTGCAACCCATTCGTTTTCGGGGTGGGTTGAAAAACTGCAACTGAAAAAAGTTTACCCACTACTTCTTATACCCTTGGCGTTAATACTGCTTTTTGCCTTTTATGGTTACGCCATGGGTGACTTCTTTGCTTACTTTAATTCGGGAGACAACAGGCATATTTTCTTCCCCCCATTTACAATATTTAATTACTCAGCACCTTGGGTGGGTACTTTTTGGCTGGAGGAAATCCTTTTCGTTTACCTGATAGGCGCCCTGGGCATTGCAAAACTATTTGAGCAGAAAAAAGAAATAATGGCATGGTTTGCTGGAATATTTTTTGCTTCCATTCTTTTTGTCGCACACCGAGACATCTTGCGATATGCACTACCTGTGGTTCCCTTTTTGATTATCGCCTTCGCAGACACATTAAACAAAAAGGCATTCAAATATGTTTTTGCTCTCATCGTTATTCCGAGCTATCTTTTTGCTCTCACTTACATTTCTCAAAATGTGATGCCAATTTCTAATTGGACTCCATTCCTCTGAGTAAAAATTGAGAGTGTTTGAGAGATTATTCTTCTTACAATAGCCTTGTGTCAGCAGAACAAGATATTCCCAGAAACTGGAGGCTGAAAGCACAAAGATACAGAATGGTCGGTACGGCCTGTGAGGAAGGGCATAGACACTTTCCCCCGGTTGCTGTCTGTCGACATTGCAGCGGAGAAGCAAAAGCTCCCTACCAATTTAGTGGCAAGGGGGAAATTTACTCGTTTGCTACTGTTTTTGAGGGTCCAGCTGGTTTTAACGGAAAAACTCCATACCACCTCGCCACAATTAGGCTCGAAGAAGGTCCTTTAATCACTGCGCAGCTAACTGACTTTGGAAATAAGGAGCCTGAGATAGGCGCAGCTGTCGAAATGGTAACGAGAATGATAAAGGAAGTTGCTGGCGAGAGAAGTCTCTTTGTTTATGGATATAAATTTAGACCGCAGCTTCAGGCCGAGCCTGAGCAGCCAAAATAGCTTCCTCAAGCTTACGGTTTATCCAAGACCTTCTGATGTGAATTTGATACCCTCTGTCTTCCTGTTTGGCATGCACCAAATCTTGGTAGGTCTCAAACATCTCTTTCAGCCCGGCCCTGAAATTATGATTTGCACTAAACTTGCTGGCCTCATTTACTGGTAAAAACCTGTGCTTCTTTAATCTGTGGCTTGTGAAATTCTTTAAATCTGAAAGGTGGCTTGGCAGACTAAGCACATACACGGCTACCCGGACATCAACAACATCGACATACATAAAGGGTTCGGGGTTCATTGGAATGACATTGTCTGGAAACTTTCTCTCTACGGTCTTCTCCATAAACACCTCTTGCTGAAGAAGCCGCCTTATTGAATCTTGCGGGTTTTCGTTTCTTTTTGAAAATCCCATTGGAACCGAAACCGCACCATATGGTTTGCCAAGCTCAACTCTGGGTGAAGTATCCAAGCCGATCATTATCTCGTTGGGATTGCCTTCAGAATAAATCATGACAGCAGTTCCCACTCGTCTCAAGTCTCTTTCTTCAAGTGCTTCTTTGGCATTCTTTTTGATATCTTTGTAAGTTCGGTGCAAGCTTGCAACTGCGTGGGTAAAACTGCTTGGCATCTTTTTGTATAAAGTCTCAAGCGGAACTTGTTTTTCTGCCAAACTCACAAAGAATCCTATTAGTTCTGATAAAGGCTTGTTTGGACCTGCGGCTTTAACAATACCCCACTCGTCAATAAGCCTGTGAATACTCGCCTGAGACATTGGTATATCGTAGTTGTTTGCTTTAAGAAGTTCGTCTACGGAGCCATACTTAAGATATTCTGAAACCACACTTTTGCAAATCTCTAATTCGTATTCTGGTAGATTAGCCATTTCTTTCATCGGACTAAATGTTGCACCTTCATAAACTACAATTTTAGTCCGTAAAAACTCTCAAAAACTTTCAAATCTCATCCTGGATTTATTTTTTTCTACTGAAGATTTTGGGTAACTTCCAGGTCTTCCAGATTACAACATTAGCCATGATGTAGTTGTATGGAAAAACTATGAAGAGCACTATAACTGCCAAAACCAAATAATCGTACTCCGCCCCGAAAATCCTAACACCAAGTGGTCCAAGAATAGACTGTATTATCAAGGCTCCGGCAGAAGTTAAGTTGAACTGGAAGAACTTATTTATATGCGCTTTGACACCCGAGATTTTCTCGGCCTTAAAAGTCCAAATATTGTTGAAAATGTAGTTGTTGGCAATTGCAAGCTCAGTTGCAAAGAGCCAAGTTAAAACCTCGGCAAGCCCGATCCCTCTAAAAATTCTAATAAAGGCAAAGTTAACCAAAAAACCAGCAAAGCCAACTATTCCGAACTTAATTATCTTAATCTTGTCCATAATTCCTAAATATGTTGCCACTTTGTAACTTGCAATCATTTCCTTGAAGTTAAACTTACTTTTTTCCTCTGTTCGGGGACGAAACTCAAGAGGAACTTCTACCGTTTTTTTTGAAAGCTTTAGTGTTCTGTAAAAAAGATCCATCTTGTAAGCAAAGCGTTTAAGTTCCATCAAACTTTCAAGTTTTATCTTTTCAAGTACTCCCTTTACTCTAGTTAGTCTGAAACCCGTAGTAACATCGTGAATCTTAAAATTAAGCCAAACAAGACGGATATATAAGTTGCCAAAATAGCTTACAAATTTGCGAGTGAATGCCCATTCTTCGGGAACTGATCCTCCATCAACATACCTGCTTCCAACAACATAATCCGCTCCGTCCAGGTACGCCTCTATCATCGGTTTAACAAATCTAGGGGGGTGTTGTCCATCCGCATCCATTTCCATAACGGCATCAGCGTTTAGTTTTTTGATTGCGTGGTTAATACCTGCGACATACGCCCAACCAAGACCAGACTTGCTGCCCTGTTGAATTATGTGCACTTTGGAGTTGGTTTTTGCCGCTTTTTCGACAATTTCGGTTGTGCCATCTGTGGAATTATTGTCCACCACAAGAAGTTCGACATCGACACCTTTTATGTCAGGGAAGACTTCCTTCGTCAAAGTCCCGACCATCTTTTCGATGTTTTTTGCCTCATTCCAAGCAGGCATTACTATTACGACTTTGTCCATCTTTTTAAAGAAAAGGTGTTTCTACGCCTTTAGATTATCGTATCAGAGTAAATGCCAAAAACCTAGCCTAAATCGAGGTTTTCACTTTTTTGTTTCGAAGTTTTCTGTGTTCTAGAAAAAAAGTTACAAGAATCCATAAAAAAATAAATACCAACAAAAAAGTGGGCTCTTCGAGGCCTGCTCTGGCTGGCTCTGCAAATTCATACAAAAGTCGGCCAAAAACATACCCATACAGCGTCATAAATAGGGGGACATAAATAAGTTTTTTGAGATTACCGTTTTCAAGTCCTTCGTTAAAAAAGTAGAAAGCCAGTAAGTTTGGGTGGAGCATGGAAACAAACAATCCTCTTGAAAACATTTCGGATTCTTTTAAAATTTCTTCTTTTTCCGGAAAATTCTTCGAAGCTATGTAACGCCCCAGGAAAAAGTTGATGATCGCAGTCACGGTCAGTGTCAAGGCGACCACAAAACTAATTGTGATTAGAGAGGAAAAACCGCCGTCAGAAAAAAACACTGCCAAAGCGATAATTAATGAGCCTTGAAAATAAAGACCTAGATAGGCTATGCGCTCTAGGGCAGTTGCAATGGCCAGACCTAAATAACCATAGTTGTTGTACAAACCCTCCAGAAAATTGAGTATTTCGCGGGGTTCAGGAATAATTTCGTACTTCCAAAGAAATATTGTCACCAGATAAAAACCAAGCGCTGAGAGTGGGAGAACTGGTATGGGCTCTAGCAACTCAAGCTTCTTTTTTAGTTTTTTAGAAAGAATCATCCTGAACCAGTATAATACAGCTATGCGGATTGATATACTTACCCTTTTTCCAGAAATGTTTCAGGGTCCATTTGAAGAGTCCATTGTAAAACGCGCTCAGGAAAAAGATCTTGTGCAAATTAATTTACACAACATACGCAAATGGGCAGCAGACAAACACGGTACGGTTGATAACAAACCTTATGGTGGTGGACCTGGCATGGTGTTGAGAGTAGATGTCATAGACAGTGCGTTAAAAGAAATTAAATCCGAAAAGGCCAAAACCGTACTTCTTACACCCCAAGGTAAAACCTATTCACAAAAAGTTGCTCAAAACTACTCAACACTCAAACACTTAATACTGATTGCAGGCCACTACGAAGGGTTTGATGAAAGAATCAGGGAACATTTGGTGGACGGGGAAGTTTCCATCGGAGACTTTGTTTTAACGGGCGGAGAGCTCCCCGCCATGATGGTCGTTGATTCTGTTGTCCGTCTTTTGCCAGGAGTTTTAGGAGACAAAGATTCTCTCAAAGACGAAACTCACTCCAAACCCGGATTAAAAAAATACCCAGTCTACACAAGGCCTGAAAGTTATAATGACTGGGAAGTACCAGAAGTTTTACTTTCTGGAGATCATAAAAAAATCTTAGCTTGGCAGCAGGCAAAGCTTAAGAAATCTAGTAAAATATAATTGCAAGGAAAGGGGGTGAGATATTTTGCAGAATTTAAGCGCCTTTAACTCTTTAGTTTTTGGAATATTGATACTCTTGTTTCCTAAATCCCTAAACTACCTAATAGCTATATACCTAATTCTAGCCGGCCTTTTCGGATTGGGGATTATTTAAGAGAGGATACAAAATCGTTAACAGCTTCTTGCCAGCTTCTGAATTTTGCGTCTAATTTTTCCTCCGTTATGGTTGTATCAAGACCGCCAAGACGAGGTCTGGGTGTCCGACCAGGGGCCATTAGAAATTCCTCCATAGACCCTTTCTCCACTTCAACCTCATTTCCTGTATACTTTTGCAAAAGATAGCTCGCAAATGCATGTGGAGTGGTAACTCCCGGGTTAACTACATGGTAAACCCCTGGCTGAGCAAGTTCTGCCATTTTAATTAACATATCAATCTGATCCTCTAGGTAGGTAACAGTTAACTTTTGATCCGTAAACATGGGGTACAGTTTCCCTTCCTCATACAACGAAATAATCCCGTGTGCGTAGTCTTTCTTTGCCTCAAAATCTTTTGATCTAAAAGGATAGGCGGTTCTCACAATTGCAAATTCCCCATCAATCTCATGTAAAGCAACCTCTGCGCGATTTTTGGTCCACCCGTACCAACCTAAGCCATCTGGGTTTTCTGGCAGGATAGCGTCCTCTACATATGGCCCAGGCTCTGATTCCGTTCCCTTAAAAACAAAGTCTGTGGATATATGAATCAAAAATTTGCCGTATTTTTTGCTGGCCTCTGCCAAATTTCTTGGACCCTCAACATTAACTCTCCAAACTAAACCTTCTTCGTCCCCTCTTTCTTTTTCTGCTGCATCGACATTCGTAAAAGCTGCGTAGTTGAGAACAGTATCGAAACTGTCTCCTTTTTCTTCAAAAAACCTCAATACTCGTTCTCTATTTGTTATATCTAAGGCTTTCTCATCTACTCCTAGTGAATTTGGGACTGCGTCCATAAAAGTCGTTCCCATCAACCCACTTGCGCCAACTACTAAAAACTTTTTCATTTGTCTTTGAAGTGTTCTGGATAAAGGTCTCTCATTGAAGGATTGTTTCTGTCTCTCTCAGAAATTATTGGTTTATCAACTGGCCAATCTATTGCCAAATCTGGGTCATCCCAAGCGATACCTTGCGCCTTTGCATCATCCCAGTACTCATCTACCAGATATAGATAATGGAGGTCGTTTTCACCCAAAGCGCAAATGGAATTGCCCATTCCAGCGGGGAGAAAAATTGCTTGATGTGGAGAATCTGGAGCATCAGCGTCCAAAGTAAATGTTTCAATTTTCCCAAAAGTCTCACTTCCTGGGCGTACATCTACAATGGGTGCAAAAAGCTTTCCAGTAACAGGGTAGATCAACTTATTCCAATTCTCCGTGTGAACCGCTCTAATAACACCAGGATGACTCATTGAGTGGCTCCACTGAACAGGTTTAAAATCTATCCCAGAAGCTTCCTTCAGTTCATTCAAACGAAATACTTCGTGGAAAAAGCCACGGTTGTCCGGGTAGGTGGGGCGCTCAATAATTAGAACTCCGGGAATTGAAGTTTCGCGAATTACCGTATCTGACGCCATACGCAGATTGTAACAGATTTAAAGTTTGATATCAGTTATACCGCCAAGCGTAAGTCTGGTTAATGCTGAAAGGAAATAAGCATCGTCCATCCTATTAATAATTTCGCCCAATCTGTCAACAGGCCATAAAACAATCCCCTCTGGAGTTTCATAGTCTTCCCCAACATTAAGAGGTGGGAAAATTTTGTCCGCAACATCAACTACGATTGCATAGAGGAATGGGTGGTTATTAGTCATACCAGGGTCTGGCATTACTCTCCCCAGTCCAATTATTTCTCCAACCTTCATAGATTCGTTACCCTCATGAATACCAAGTTCTTCCTCCAACTTTCTTGTAATAAGTTCGAATATCGATTCGTTTAGCTTTGGGAAACCTCCAACAATGTCGTACACCTTGGCGCCAACCGGGAACTTATCGTTCTTAATTAAAGCCAAGTGTGTAATTTCTCCTTTGTGTCTGAGAAGAACCAAGAGCTTGGCACCAGATTTTGGCCCCATACCCCAAGAGTAAAACCCTTCAACCCATTTCTTCTTGTCTTTTTCTACCAGAAACCAGGATGCAACTCCGTAAATCCGATACTTCTTGGGAGCATGTTCTAGTTTTGCCAACTTCAACTGTTTAACACCGCCTATCTCATCTGGCCTGTTGGCAATGTCCTCAACGAATCCGTGAGTTCGGGGGTTTTCCGCCATTTCCTGCAACTTTTCACGAATAGCTTTGCTGGAATTTTTGAACCACTTTCTTGTTTTTAGTTTTTCTCTAACAGACTTAAGTTTCCCAGTTTCCTCAATCATTTTTTCTTCTAACGGCCCTGTGTCTTTTTCACCCTCTTTTTCAGCATTTTTATAAGAAATCTTCACCTTGCCTGTTTCTCGATCTAAAGACATAAATGCGTAAACCTTTTTCCCGCCATTCGAAAGTGGAGCGCGCCGGGTGAGTAGAGGTCTCCACCAGTCCTCATGTTTTCTATACCAATCAATGGTGTCTTCCAGTCCTTCGTCAAAGTTTTCTCTCGAGACTTGGGGTTTCCAACCTAATTCTTTGACTATTTTTGTGGAGTCAATAGCGTACCGCCTGTCATTACTGTGTCTGTCCGGAACATACTTTATCCAGCTTTCGTCTTTACCGTAAAGCTCAACCACCTTTTCGGCAATCACCCTATTTGGAACATCGTTGTCGGAACCAACCAGGTATGTCTCGCCTTTTACACCTTTTTCCAGAATAAGATCAACTGCCCTCGCGTGATCTTCCGTGTGAATCCAGTCTCGCACATGTTGTCCGTCTCCATGAACCGGAACTTTGTAACCATCAATTAAGTTTGTGACAACAATCGGCACAAATTTTTCTGGGAACTGATAGGGGCCATAGTTGTTTGAACAGTTAGAGATGGTTATATGCATCTCGGGATTTTTTTCGGCAAATTCTCTAACAAACCTATCTGCTTCAGCCTTTGAAATGGCGTACAAATTGTCAGGGCGGGGGGCATATGGGGTTCTTTCGCTAAACCTTTCTTTTGAGTCCAGTGTCAGCTCACCATAAACCTCGTCTGTTGAAACATGATGGAACCTAGGGACCTTGGCTTTCTTGGCTTCCTCAAGAAGAACCTTTGTGCCCTTAACATTAGTGCTCCAAAAGGTTGCGGGGTCAAAAATACTTCTGTCCACATGGCTCTCGGCTGCGAAGTGAACCACAATGTCGATACCCTTCATGGCGTTTTTGACATCTTCTCTGTTTCTGATGTCTCCCTCTACAAACTCTATCTTTTTCATCACATCTTTGAGGTTGTCCAGGTTCCCAGCAAAAGTGAGGGCATCTAAAACTCTTATCTTGTCTTTAGGATGATTTTTGAGCCAGTAATAAACGAAGTTAGAACCAATAAAGCCGGCTCCACCTGTAATTAAAATCTTCATAATGTAGCTTTAACCGCTTCGCGCAAGAAGCCTGCTCCACCTGTAACTAGAATTTTACTCATGATTTGTTTCGGAGGTTTTAATTATACTACAACCTATCCAATATTCCAATATTATAAGATATTTAGGCATGTTTGTCGGCTACTGAGGATGCTCCCCAGCTTTCAGGCTTTGTTTTCGCAGTATAGCCATTTCCGTTGACCATTCCAACAACCTCTTTAATCATCTCTCTTGTTGGGCCAAGGGCACCCACATCAATATGGATTTCAAGATCATATTTAGCAGCACTCACAGCCCGTCTTAGTTGTGGAACAATTTGCTCAGCTAGCGCCAAAGACATCTGTGTTTCTGTGTATATTTTATCTCTCAAGATTGGTTTCTTGATGGTTCTAATTTTTCTCCAAAAATACTTTGCTCCATAACCTTTTCTGTGAACAATGACGGCGGTTACAAAATCAATCTCCGCCTTTCCGTTTAGGCCTCTAGTTTGCGAATCAGTGCCAATGACAAGCCTGTAAAAACTGCTTGGCTCTTTCTCTACAAAAGCAGAAATCCCGGCTATCATTTCCGGGATTGTAACTTTTCCCTTAGTGGGACTTATAAATGTATCTTGTGTCTTCACCGGCTGGATTATATCACGCAAGAAGAAGTGCCCTCAAACAAAAATAGCGGAATTAGTTTTCCTCTTGAGCTGCCAGAAGTTCTGTGAGGTACTTTCTAAATTCACCATTAACTCCTTTGTGTTTTAGTGCAAATTCTACAACCGTCTTTAGATATTCCAGCTTGTTTCCGGTGTCATAATACTTGCCTCCCTTGACCTCTATTGCTTTTATCTCTTTCCCGTCTTCCAACATCAGTTTTAATGCATCGTTGTAATAAAGCTCATCACCCTCCTCAAGTTTTTCGTAAGCCGTATCTATGTATTTAAAAATATCGGGAGTAAAGAGGGATGCTGAAACCGTCGCTAAATCAGAAGGTGCGTTCTCTTTCCCTGGTTTTTCTATAATCGTGTCAACATCAATAACTCCTTCCTCAACTTCTTTCCCACTTGCAAAACCGTATCTATCATAATCCTCATCCGCTCGGGCCCTAACTCCACCCAAACAAGTTACGCCATACTTTTCGTATGCGTCGACCAGCTGCTTAAAGCGGCTGGGTTGTGCAACAATGAAGTCGTCGCTAAAAGTGTAAATGAAAGGCTCGTCTCCAACCAAGTGTTTTACATTAAGCATTGGGGTGCCATTGCCGTACGGGCCTTTTTGCCTAACATAGACAAAGTTCGCCATATTGGAAATTTTTTCTACTTCTTCAAGAAGGGGTTTTTTCTTCTCTCCACCCATTTTCAGATTTTCAATGAGGTCGAGGTTGGGAGCATCGAAGTGGTCTTCTATGGTTCTCTTGTGATAGCCCGTAACCATAATAATTTCCTCAATTCCGGCACCCACTAGTTCCTCGACAATGTATTGGATAATCGGCTTATCAACAATGGGGAGCATCTCTTTAGGCATAGCTTTGGTTTGGGGAAGAAACCTTGTACCAAAACCAGCTGCTGGAACTACTGCTTTTCTTACTTTAGCCATATAAAAAACCGGCCGAAACCGTGTAAAAAAGTATACTTTTGTGAAATTCCAAAATCAAGTTATTTGGTGATTAAGTCCTAAAAATCAAAGAAAGCGCTACAAGTAAACCAAGTGCTGCAATTAATACATATTCGATAACAACCGCAGTTTCTAAGTCCCCATGAATTTTGTGGTGAACTATGCCCCACACAACATAGGAAACAGCAACCCCTATCGCTATCGCGGCCTGGAAAAGTCTGTCATAGGAAAAAAGCCAAAATCCGACAAACCCAAAGATCAGAATTCCCATAAGACTAAAATAGTGAGGAAAATGTCTTGAAATGTGTTTCATTAAAGTATTTGTCCTGCCTTTAAAATTATCGCCAAAGTTATAATCATCCCCAAAAATGATAGGTGGGCAAAGGTCCTTCCTCCAATTCTTCTTATGCGGCGTCTAGAAACAAGTGCTGCATCAACTATCATTATTACAAAAAGTAAACCAACCACTGCAAGAGACACGCCTTTTGTTGTTGTGAACGGTGAAACCAAGACTTGCCCTTCAACAGTACCTATGGCGGTAACTGGCGAGGGCTCTGCCTGTGCAACTTCGGGTGCTTCCACAGGCTGTGGTGTAGGTTCTAATGTTGGTTGTGGAATTTCCGGAACTACTTCTTCAATGGGTGGCACCTGAGCAACTGCTTGTGGGATGGTATCTGCATATCTCGTTCCAAAGAACTGAACTATTATTGTTGTGTCTACCCCCGCCAGATTTCCTTCAACCACTCCGATACCTATCTCGTCATATTTGTCGGAAAGCATGTTGTCACGGTGTGTGGGAGACGCCATCCAAGCTTCAACCGCCGCAGAAGGGTTGGAAAAGTCGCGTGCCAAGTTTTCTCCTGCATAGTGATAACGGTACCCCGCGTTTAAGAAAAAGGCCCAGGGCTGGGTTCCGTCCGGTGCTACATGTGCCCAGTACCCTTTTGTTAACATGTCAGCCCCTTTGGCTTGGGCTGCTTGAGAAAGGGTAGAATTTTCCTCCAACGGATTAAGACCAGCGTCTATTCTTTTCTGATTAGTTAGCGCAACCACCTCTGTCGGAGAAATGTTCGCCGCATATCCAAGCACGCGCCCCATTGGTGTCGTAGTCACGACATACAAACCAACCTGGACCGCGACCAAAAGAATCTTTAGAGCAACAAGAGATGTTGGATGAAGAATCTTTGCCCGGTGATTATTGCTCTCATGGGGAATAAAAAAATGTCTAATTGTGGCAAGCAGGCTCATTACCCAATATTACTCGCTATGAGTAGTTTCACGCAAGAAACTGGCTTTGAAGTCAACTTATTTATTTCTTCGGCCTTTCAGTAAAACCAAGAAAATAGTCGTTCCAGCTAGTAAAACAGTGACCCATACCCAACTTTTCGATCGAGAGCCGTCTGAATCCACAGACATCTCAACGCCTTCATTTTCGTCTTCAGCTTGAGTCTCTTCTCCCAAGACTTCACCGCCACCTTCGTCTTCACTAGCCTCCACTAGCGTAGGTGATAGAAAAGTTAACAGCGGCTCCAAAAACAAATCCACAGAAGTGGAAATCCCAGCAACAGCACCACCTCCTGTTGACGAAGGTGCTCCGGCATAGGTCAGTGTCTTAAAAGTTTTCTCAAAACCAACGGCTATGGGTGAACCTTCAGAGATCGTTCTGAAATAATAAAGTGTTCCATCAGAAAGACCAGTAATAATCACTGTATGGTTAGTTGTCTTTACTAAGGAGTCAAAGGTAGATGTGGAAAAAGCATATCCGTAGTTCGGTGCCGAACCCAACGCTGATTGTGAAACTGTGTCGTAAACAACACGACTTGAAGTTGGCTTGTCCGTTGTCCAAGTTATCACAGCAGTTGTTTGGCTAGGCGTTGCCGAAAGCTCTCCTGAAACAACCGCTGCCAAGTCAACACTTACCTCTGTAGATGTAAATTCGTTCCCCGCACCATCAGTTACAATAATCCGTAAAATGTATGTGTCCAGGTCTAGACTCGAAGTGTCCCAATTTGCAGAAAACGGACTCGTCAACGAAGTTTCTATGTCGTGGAATGTGTCAACACCGTCGTCTCTTTTATATTGAAAAAGAACGGAGGAAACACCGCTTAGGCTGTCACTTGCATCAGCAGTGACTACAACAAAACCAGAGACTGTTTCGCCACCAGAATGAGAGGTTATCGAGCCGGTTGGAGCTGTTGTATCCACAACGAAAGGCCCAGAATGAACAGTGGATGTCCAGTTGCCAGCATTGTCTACAGTCCTTAGGTGGAAATACCATGTGCCATCCGTTAAAGAAGTACTGGTGATACCTGTTGCAGTCTCCTCCAAATCTTTTGTGTTATCAGGAACATCAGTCGCACCATTCGAAAATTCGTATGAGTACCCGTCAACACCAGAAGTTGCATCAGTTGCTCCGGGGATTGAACCTGCCACTGTCCATACCATATCTATCGTTGTGTCGTTTTTGGGGGCCGTATGGCTTGTAGTGCTCACATCTGTTGGGTCGGTGGGAAAAGTTTCATCAAGAACAATAGTATCGCTAATAATTCCCTCGCTTTGATTCCCTGCCCCATCGGTAAATCGTACACTTACTGTATATTCACCATCACCATTTTCTGGAAGCGTGTAGGCATATGGGGTTACATAGGTTATTGGGGACTGAAAACTTCCGACCATTCCGTTTCTCAACTCCATAGTCACAACATCGCTTGATGTACCAGGGAAACTTAAAGATACGCTTCTTGAGTTTGTATAGGTCGCCCCTGAGTCGATAGAAATTGAACCTACCGGTTTTTCTGTATCTCCCACCGAAACCACCAAACTTCCGTTTCCAGACTGAGCACTAGACCCTGACTGACAGCCGCTGGGTGTTGCAGTGACCGTAAAATTAGATGACCCTGTGGGCGTTGTACTACTCGTGCTTAAAGTTAGAGTTGAAGAGACATTTCCACCCGTGCTAACTAGCGAGGCCGGAGAAAAAGATACGACACCAACACCTGTTGGCAGCCCGCTTGCACTTAAGTTGGCAGTACAAGAGTTGCTATTACCATTGAAATTAACGGTCACATTAAAAGTTACATTTTGACCTTTCTCAACAGGATTGGGGTTTTGAGTATTTACGGTAACAGTATTTGGTTTTGAATCTAGAAAGGTAGTCGTGGCAACTAAACTGCCGCTTTGGTCAAATAGTTGAACTAAATAATTAGGCCTGTATGTGCCATCCAGTTGGTACGCGTAAACAAACCCACCCAGGTTATCTGTTTGTATACTAATGGAACTAGTAACCGCAGGTTCGTCAGCCGAACTAATAACTAATAAGTATTGGTAATTAGGGCTAAGGTTTTTAGAAGAAATAATTACAATCTCTGTTGGGTAATAGTCTTCTTTGTCGGTGGTTAGACTAACGACTTCCTGCGTGTCCTCGGCTATATTTTCGGTGACTGGAGAGGTTGTGGAAGCAAGAGCAAGATCGGGTTCTGTTACAACAAATACTAAAACTTTTTCCTCTGCCACCAGGGGCAATGTTTCTTCATCAACTGTTTCGTGAACTTCCTCCTCGTTTTCGGAGGTAAGCTCTACTTCTTGAGCAAGAACTAGGACCGGAAAAACATTCGTCTGGATTAGGAGAAGAATTACAGAAAGAACGCTAAGGGCCTTCCTGAACATATGTGTATTTGATTCGAAGTATAAGGTTTATTTAATTGAAGTCAATATGGCAAAATGCAAAGAAAAACCCTCCGGTGACATTGGCTTAGTCGGCCGGAGGGCTCCTCTTTTTAGTTTCGAAAGCTTAGCTTAGTCTAGGGGTGGTATTTCCACCATAAACACCTCGCGCTCAACGGTACCGTCTGGCATCTCAACTTTCACATTACCAACCCAGTAAATTGGAGTTTCGATAGTTACAAGGTACCAGGGAAAGGGCGTATAGTAACTCTTGGTGATTCTTGGGCCGACAACCTCGTTGTCGAATACCATCTCCCAATCCCAGATGTCGCGCTGGTCAAACAGCATAAAATCATAGGCGTATACCTGAGATTCCACTGAGACGTCAAACGGGTAGCCTTCACTCAGGTTGGTGACCTCCAAGACAAACTGGCCTTCCCGTATGTCCAAGCTAAGTTCGGCCACCTCGCCAAGCTCAAATCTTTCACCTAGTACATATGCCAACTCTCTAGGAAAAGCAGGGGGCAGCGATTGCTCGACCGGTAAAACTTCTATCGTCCGCGTTACTTCTGTACTTCTTTCGTAGCCGATAGCGTAAGAGTAGGTCAGAGTTATCTGGTCTGGCGACGCATTTTCAGCAACTTGAAATACTGCGTAACCAAAACCCCTCGCAGAACCCTCATCCCCATAACCAATGTAGCTAACTATTCCCCCAGGCGGGATCATGCTTGCAGATCTTATGCCACAAAAGAAGTCACGGGAATTGTAAAAGTCAACATACGCATCGTGCACAAAACCCGCGTCTGTTGTGACAACTGGCCTACCCCTACCCCAAAAACACTGACCGTCAGCAACAGTGTCGAGTGACACCCACGCAAAATCACTGCTAGTGTTATAGGGAACAAGGTAAATCTCAATCCACTTCAAGTTGTTGCCAGTAGGATCATCTCCATCTGGAAGATAGTAAGCCAGAATCTCCACTGTTCCAGATTCCTCGTTGGTATCTTGATTGTCTGTAACCACGGTTTCTTGCTCAGCCTCCACCTCCCCTGCCGGTACTCGAGCATCCTGGTTGTTCACCTGAACCTCTTGACTGCCACCACAGGCGGCGGTGAATAGCGAAACAAGCACTGCTACCAGAAACAGCTTTTTCATTTCGACCTCCTTTAGGTCATTTGATTTTTTTAGTTTTTAGCTTTCGAAATTTAAAAGAGCGATTTTAATAAAAAAGTCCGGACACCAAGCGCTTTCGCTATTTGTCCGAATCGTATTTTATTTTTGTTACAAAATTCTGAGAAATTTTCTTACCATTAACAGGAATTTGCAAACTCCATCCCAGGGCATTTGCCACAGAAACCCCGACACGCAAACCCGTATAAGAACCAGGACCTGTGTTTACTTCTATTTCTGTTAGATCTTTAAGAGTTTTACCCTTGTCCGAAAGGAGTTTATCTATAAAAGGAAGGAGTTTTTGAGATTTCTCTTTTCTTGCGTCCGCTTCGAAGCGCTCACCATCCAGTGCCACAACAACTTTTTCAGAATCCGATGTGTCAATAAAGAGTTTCATTTGTCGTACCCATTGGGGTGGCTTTGGTGCCACTTGTAGGCAGACTCAATAATTTCCTTTAATCCGTATTTTGGTTCCCAACCAAGGGCGCTTTTAATTTTATCTATTGAAGCATATAGGGCATCGGCATCTCCTTCTCTCCTGGGGCCATATTTTACTTTAAAATCACTCCCTGTAACTTCTTTTATCATATCTATCACTTCCTTGTTGGAATAACCCCTACCTATACCAACATTGTAATAATCGCTATCTCCTCCACTAATAAGTTTATCGAGCGCTAGAGTGTGTGTTTCTGCCAAATCTAGTACATGGAAATAGTCTCTTACATTAGTGCCATCCGGGGTGCCATAGTCTTCCCCAAAAACTTCGAATTCTTTGCCAGTCAGTGCCGCCTCCATAGCATTGGGAATAAGGTGGCTCTCTTCTGGGTGTGCTTCACCAATCGAACCATCAAGGGCCGCTCCCGCTGCATTAAAGTAGCGAATGGCCGTGAACTTTATTCCATGACTCTTGTCGAACCAATCAAGCATTCTTTCCCCCATATATTTGGTTTCCCCGTATGGGTTTAAGGGGTTTCTTGGCATATCTTCTGTTATTGGTAGATTTTCGGGATTGCCGTAAACTCCAGCTGAAGATGAGAACACGATATTGTTAACACCTTTTTCGACCATTACTTCTAACAGGTTGATTGTTGAAGCTAAGTTGTTCTTGAAGTACTTCAGAGGATTCTTAAAACTCTCACCCATTTGAATGAACGCTGCCATGTGGATAACACCATCGAACTTTTCATTTTCAAAAAGTTCAGAGAGCTTCTCTTTTTCCAAAAGGTCAAAAACACGAAGATCAAATCCCTCAATGGCTTCTTTGTGTCCTTGCGAAAGATTGTCCACTATTACAACTTCGTGCCCTTTGTCTTTTAAATTTCTGACAATAAAGCTCCCAATATATCCCGCACCTCCGGTTACAAGTATTTTGCTCATTTGTCTATTTCCTCCATCAGTTTAAATCTGGGGACACTTTTACCGTCAACCTCAACTTCCTCTGTAAACATACTAACAGGTCTCACCCACAAGTCTTCATCTCCATACAAAGCTTGATAGACCACAAGTTCTTCTTGAGTTTCACTGTGACTTGCTACTCCAATTACTTTGTAATCTTTCCCTTTAAAGTGCTTATAAATTCCAGGCTTAACTTCATTACTCATCGAACTTTATCTTCCTTCCATCCCCATCTACCTCAAAATAAATCCAGTATGTGTCTTTTGGCATGATATCAGCAGCCTTATCCGCCCACTCAACCGCTACTATATTATTTTTTCTATCCCAAATATCTGTCAAGCCAATGTTCTCCATCTCATCTTCAATGTTGTTCTCAAGCCTGTATAAATCAACATGGAAAAAGTTTCTCTCGCCAGCTTCATATTCACGCATTAATACAAAAGTGGGAGAAGCGGTATTCTGTTTTACCCCCAGCCCTTCTGCAAATCCTTGGATAAAGGTGGTTTTCCCGCTCCCTAAGTTACCCACAAGACCGAGTGTCATGTGGTTTCTTTTTCCTTCTTTTAAAGAAGCTGCCAGTTTTCTGCCCACTTCCTTAGTTTCTTCGGCGCTTTTGGTAAATATTTCCATACTATATATATTGCAAGGCTAGCCCCAATTGTATCAAAGATAACATC
>CALEZE010000009.1 GCA_937928235.1 uncultured bacterium
TGGGGATGAGCTCTTTCCCGTCGTACGAGCCCGAGAAATATTCGGAGTACACTAACGAAAATTTCAAAAACCCCGCAGTTTCTGACATTTTTGAACCAGGGTCAATTTTCAAAGTATTGGTTATGGCCGCTGGACTTGATGCGAAAGTTGTGGAGCCAGACACAAAGTGCGATATCTGTGGATCACCTCTCAAGGTGGATAAGTATTTCATTAGAACTTGGAATAACGAATATGAGGAGGGAAGAACGATGTTGGATATAATAATAAACTCTGACAATGTGGGTATGTCATTTGTCGGGCAAGAGTTAGGCGCGGATTTGCTTTACGATTATTTGGGAAAATTTGGAATTGGGAGTGAAACAGGGGTGGATCTACAGGGTGAGGCAACCGGGAGACTAAGAGAAAAAGGTACCTGGAATATTGTCGACTTGGCGACCACCAGTTTCGGGCAAGGTGTTTCTACTACACCACTCCAGATGGTCCGGGCGGTGGGTGCGATTGCTAACGATGGAGTAATAGCAACGCCCCAGGTTGTTGACAGGCTCATTGGGGAAGGTTGGGAGGAAGACATAAAGCCTGTTTATGGGGAGCGAGTCATTTCTGAAAAAGCAGCAAAAGAAATTACAGCAATGATGGCAGAAGCAGCAAAAGGTGGGGAGGCAAAATGGACCCATACGGGAGGCTTTAGGGTTGCAGGAAAGACAGGAACTGCACAAATTCCTATCGCCGGACATTATGATGAGGACAAAACAATTGCCTCTTTCGTTGGGTTCGCACCACACAATGACCCAGAATTCGTGATGCTTGTCACCCTTAGAGAGCCGCAGACTTCCCCTTGGGCCTCAGAAACAGCAGCGCCGCTGTGGTATTCCATAGCCCGAGACCTCTTTGTTTACTTTGGTGTTCAGCCTCAAAATTAGCTAGGCTATGGTACAATATTAGGCAGTGTCTAGGTTCATAATCACAGGTGGAAAGAAGCTTGCAGGCACGATTCGGGTTGCAGGCAATAAAAATTCGGCACTGAAGCTGATGGCAGCAGCCCTCCTCGCCGACGGAGTTACAACACTCACGAATGTCCCAAGAATTCGTGATGTTGATGCTATGTGTGACCTTTTAGAGGATGTTGGTGCTAAAGTGGACGGAAAAGGCACTTCTGAGCTCAAAATTGACGCAACTAGTCTCAAATCTCATACACCGAGCAGAGAAATAATTGAAAGGTTTCGTGCCTCTGTTCTTATTGCTTCCCCACTTCTTGCGAGGTTTGGGAAAGCTGTTATATACGCCCCAGGTGGAGACCAGATAGGTGAAAGGCTTCTTGATACACACTTTTCGATGATGGAGAAGTTGGGGGTTGAAGTTAAGAAAGATGGTGGTAGATTTGAGCTTATTTGGAAAACACGAAAAGGAGGAAATGTCTTTCTGGAGGAAGCATCGGTCACCGCAACTGAGATGGCGATTATTCTTGCATCAACACTCGAAGAAGAGGTTGTTATTG
This sequence comes from uncultured bacterium, assembly GCA_937928235.1. Lineage (GTDB taxonomy): Bacteria > Patescibacteriota > Microgenomatia > UBA8517 > UBA8517 > CALEZE01. The sequence continues at coordinate 1,496 of CALEZE010000009.1, forward strand.
AAGGAGCAGCTGCGGAACCCCATGTCAATGATCTTGTTAGCTTTGTGGAAAAGATGGGTGCTTCAGTGACAGGTGTCGGTACACACAGACTGACTGTTAAAGGCAAGGCAAAGCTTGTTCCAGTAGAACACAGGGTGATACCGGACCACATTGAAGGTGGCACTTTTGCAATTGCTGGAGCAATAACGGGTGGGGAGTTAGTGGTTGAAGACACCCCGGAAGATCATTACCGAATGATGCTTAATTACCTAAAAGACATGGGTGTTGACGCAACATTGGACAGCGAAAGACTGATAGTGAAGCCATCGAAACTAATTGCCAAGAGACGCAAATTCCAAACCAGGCCATGGCCTGGTTTTCCAACAGACCTGATGAGTCCTTTTATCGTTCTTGCCACCCAAACGGAAGGCACTGTTCTTTGTCACGATTGGATGTACGAATGGAGAATGTTTTTTGTGGACGACCTTATTAATATGGGAGCCAATATTTTTATTGCGGACCCCCACAGAGTTATCGTCAGTGGCCCGACAAAATTAAAGGGAGATGTGCTTTTTAGTAAAGACATAAGAGCAGGAATGTCTATTATTTTGGCTGCTTTGGCGGCAGAGGGGGAAAGCGAAATTCGAAATGTAGAAATGGTTGAGAGAGGTTATGAGGTTTTAGACGAAAGACTTAAAAACATTGGGGCAGACATAAAAAGATTACCAGGTACTGATGACAAAAAACCTTAAAACTCTTCTGGTGGGGTTACCCTCCTTCTCAGTTCACGGCATGGAAAACCCACCGGTTAGCAATATATCTGAAGATTCAAGAAAAGTTGGAGAAAACGGACTTTTCGTGGCAATCAAAGGAAGAACCGTAGATGGGCATGATTATATTTTGGACGCCACTAAACACGGGGCAAGAGTTGTCGTGGGCGAACTTCCTTACTCGAAACTGGCATTACCCTCCTCAGTAACCTATGTCCACATTAAAAATTCAAAGAAAGCTTTGGGTAAGATTGCAGCAAACTGGTTTGGAAATCCTTCCAAGAAATTAAGAGTGGTTGGCGTGACGGGCACAAAAGGTAAAACTACTACCACTCACCTTATTTATCATATTCTGACTTTTGCCGGCAAAAAAGCTGGGCTTGTATCGTCCCTCTCTGCCAAAATCGGAGACAAGGAGGAGGATACAGGCT
>CALEZE010000010.1 GCA_937928235.1 uncultured bacterium
GAATGGCGCGGCACGGCAAACTACCCCGACGCTTCACTTGTAGAAAAGTCGTGGGTAAGAGCTAGAACAGACAAGGGTCTAATCTACGGCAGTAAATCTAAAGGGTTTACATTGACCTCAAAAGGCGCATTTACTGCAAGGGGTGTCCTTGCCAGATTAAAGCAAAAGCCCTTGGAGAGTTCTGGTGTTCACATAAAAGGTGACCGCAAAACAAGAAGTGGGAGAGTCGTTAAACACATAGAGGAATCCCCAGCTTTTCAGAAATACTCAAACTCGAAAAAACTCGAGGGTATATCTGAGTTTGAATTCTGTGATCTACTATACTCGACCCTTGATACCAAGCCTGATTACAGGAAAAGAAATCTTGAGGAGCTAAAATATCACGCAAAGGTCTATGAAAGATCAGACCTTGTATCTTTCTTAGAAAAGCTTGAGGAGCAGTTTCAAAACCTACTAAGAGATCCTTCAGGTAAGCACTTTGCTGGCGGTATGATGAAAAGGAAAAACCCCAAATGACGAAGGCTGTATCAAAAAAGTTAGAGGTCACAGAAAGAGCGTTACAGCGAATTGCCGATCAGACTATTAAGAAGGAGCCTGTCCGTGCGTTGGTAGAACTGATAACAAACTCAGATGACAGCTACAAGAAGCTGGAACGATTCGGTATTGAACACGATGGCCTTATCCGCATTGCTTTTGAGCGATCCAGGGGCTACGGAAAGTTTATAGTCACCGACCACGCAGAGGGAATGGGGCCCGAAAAAATGGACCAGGCGGTTGGTTTTTATGGGGCAGAAACACACGACTTCGGGGCAGGCGAGGGTGGCCGAGGCTTCTTCGGCGCAGGACTTAAAGAAGCCATACTAAGTTTGGGGGGAGGATTTGTAAAAACTATACACAATAATTTGTACAACGAAGCAGTACTGAACATACAGAAGTATGAACGAGAAATTCCAAAAGAGGCACTTCAGCTCTACAAGGACACCCTGGGCATTCAATCCCACGGAACCCAGGTTACGCTCACGGCGGATAGAGAAGGAATAAAAATCCCTCAATTTGAAACGCTAAAAAGATCTTTAGAGTTACACTATGCCTTAAGAGACATATTATCTTCCCCCAAACGAAAAGTGCAACTAGTTGAAATTGACAGCAAGGATGAAGAAAAGAACAGTGCGCTTTTATCTTATGTGTCACCTAAGGGAGATAAAATTGTCGAGAAAGAGTACACCCCTGAAGAATACAAGGATACTACCATGAAGTTGGAAATCTTCAAATCCGTAGAGGAGCTGACAGGAAGAGAGGAGGGATACATGAGACAAAACGGGATACTAATAGCGAGCGACGGCGCAATCCATGACATAAGTCTTTTCAAGTTCGAAGGAGAAGAGTTAGCACAAAACCTATTCGGAAGACTTACTTGTGATTACATAGACACTTTATTGAGGAAGGGCGAAACTATAGTGCGTGACAGCAGGGATGGTTTAGATTGGAACCATTCTCTAAGCAGGGCTCTGTCCAATTTCGCAGAGGAAGAACTGGAAGAATACATTTCAAAGGAAAAAAAGAAAATCCAGGATAAAGAGAAGCCTATTACCAACGACGCCGTAAAGAAAAAATTTGAGAAAGCTGTCCAAAAACTCAACTCAATAGCAAAAACTGAGCTTAAAGAATTGATGGGGGTGGGGAAAGGGCAAGAAACCGGAAGCATGTTGCCTCCTAATAATTTTGATTTTGTACCTAACTACTATCACGTCCTTGTTGGACAAAAGTCTACTCTGACCTTGAAAATCCACAAAAGTCTTTACAAAAAAGAACGCCAGATAGTAAAAATATCCTCAAGCTCCCCTTTAATCAAAGTGCTTACTCCTGAAATCGAAATGCCTCGACCGGACAGTGCTGTTTCTGTAGCTCACGCATACATCGAAGGTAAACAGATAGGAGAGGAAGGCCGGATCATGGCAATTGCAGGGGACTTAAAAACAGAGGCCATGGTCCATGTAGTAAGCCAGAGAAAGAAAACAACAGGTAGAAAAAAGCGAAGACACAGGGGAATGTTTAATGACATTGTTTATAGTTCTCAGGCTGACCCCAACATGCGCGTTAGATTCGATGGGCACACTGGCACTATATTAATAGCCACCTCCGCACCCTCCGTTAAAATGTACCTTGGTCCGAACGGGGAAGGGCAAGAAAAACCCGAAACCCAGGTGATGACAGCTGAACTCGTAACACAAGCGTTTTGCAGAGAAGTTGCAAAACTAAGAATACAAGGTGGCGCAGAAGCTGGCGTTGGCGAACCGGAGGAGGTCCTTAATTCTGTTTACAACAAATTGGTAAGCAAATACGCGCACATTATTCACACTGCGCTGGTTTCCTAAATTTCAAGAGACATGGGTCACTAAAATTACATGCCAG
>CALEZE010000011.1 GCA_937928235.1 uncultured bacterium
CTCCCCCTCTCGCTGGAATCCTGTTTCGTTTCCAGCCCTGAGTTAAGTGTTCGCCGTTGTTGCCTTCACCAAGGAGTTGCTGCCAATGAATATTTTGGTTTTTAGCTGTGACTGTAAGGTCGACTGCACGGTTCCTGCCCTCAAAGACAATAGTTAGTCCGTCGGGGGTGTCGAGTAGTCTTTGGATTTCGTCGTTCCACTGGGCCATGTTTTCGATCTTTCCCAGAGAAACTACCTCATCGATTACACCGTCTGAGTTAACGGTTACTCTTTCAACAAAGTATTCTGGAAGTGCGTCTCCGTTGGTCAGTTGTCTATAGCGTGTGCGTGCGACATATCCTTGTCCGTTGGGACCAATTCTTTCTCGCAAGAATGCGTTGGTTTGTGTTGCGAAGTCTATGGAATCATCGCTAATGACTAAGGATAGCGCCTTTCCCTCTGGAACTTGAGATACGCCGTTTATTGCAAGGTTATCCAGGTTATTGTCAACAAATAGGCTCCGAGGTCTAATGGCAGACTCTGAAATATCTGTAGAGAGAATGCCTAGCTGTGCTTGTGCTGTTGACGGGGTAGCATCAAAAAGAACCACTCGTTTTCCATAAGTTTCATAGAGTTCAGCCATACTGATCGCTGAAGAGTCAGGTGAAAATGTAAGTCTATCGACAGAGAAGAGGGGAGTGGTGTCGTTTGGGGTAACCCCAGCAGCTCTTAACATTTCTGCGCCTTCTTCTTGAAGCGCTATTCTTCTTGCCACTTCCTGGAATTGTTCTCCAGTTGTTTCCCCGGTTTTTCTTAGAACAATTAAGCCAGACTCCTGCCCAAATTCATTTCCTGGAACTTTGTAAAGTGTTTCCCATCGAGCGTGGAGGTCGGCTCTTTGGTACGCAAGTTCGGCAATGGCTTGTGTATCAACCTTTGAAGGCAGGTCCGTTTTTTGCAGTAGATTAGTTAGTTCACTATTTAGTGAGGTGAGGTTGCCACTGTCTGCAATGCCAATAAGTCTTTCAAGCTCTTGGCGAAGGAAGGTGGCACTATCGGGGAGGCTGGCTAAAGTTTCCTCAAGAATTTCCTTGTAGGAGTTTGTAATTACTTGTGTGTCTGCTGGTATCCATGTTGAGTAGGTAACACCATTTAAGTCGACATTTCTAAAAAGTTGACGACGAGGGTTCGCGTTGTTTCTTAGCGATGTGAGCACTTCCTGTCGGAACTCTTCAAGGCTGTTTAGATTTTTTACTCTTTCGCTTAGTTGCAGCAACCTGTCGCCACTTTCCAGTCCTGAAAGGAGTTTTGAATCGGTAAGCTTTGAGATTGTTTGTTCGTCTCCTAGCGAAACGGAGAAC
>CALEZE010000012.1 GCA_937928235.1 uncultured bacterium
ATCGTGAGTGAATTCACCGTCTTTGTTTGCCACAAGCTCTTCCTCGTTCCCATTTACTTTAAGTATAACTGTTGCCCCGGGCTCTGTTGTGCCTTCGACTTTGACATTTACCTTGTTTGTTACTTCACTTTCGGTTTGCAGTCTTGGGGGTGCGGGTGGTGTGGTGTCGTTTTGTTCAGCTGGTTGGTTGCTGTTTCTGAAACCCGTCAGGAATGTAGCAAACCTGGCGATAGCTGGAAAGCCAACATAAAGGAAAAAAAGTAAGGCTCCAACTGTGAGGATGCCAAACCAAACGGCTCTTTTTATATTCTTTCTCTCTTCAACCGAGCGTCTTGCCATTGTGGAATGATGATACCACAGATGTGAGAACTTGTGAGCCAGGAGAGGAATTCGGCCTCGTCATGGCGAGGGTTATTCCTCCCGCGACCTATTTATTGAGCCTCCTATCAGAATCGAACTGATATCGACGGTTTACGATACCGTTGCTCTACCATTGAGCTAAGGAGGCTGGGGCTATATTATATCAGTTTGCGTAGCCGGAGAATTTCTCAGAGCGAATTCTGTCAGAAGTGATTTTAAGTTTACCCAGTTCTTTTTCCATAGCTTCAATAAAAACTGGTGGTCCACAAACCCAAAAAGAACAATTTTTAATTTTTAATCCACAATTCCCAACTGACTTTTTAATCATTTCCTTGTCAATTCTGCCGGAAAGACCTTTCCAGGATTTGTTCGGTTTGCTTACCGTAAAGTCGACTGAAACATGTTCATTTTCTTTTGCCCATGTTTCAAGCTCGTCTTTAAAAGTGATTTCTTTAGGAGTGGAGTTGGCATACAGTAAGTGAAGCTTGTCTGACAATCTTTTATCAACACTGTACTTAATCATGCTTCTAAATGGGGTAATGCCAATCCCTCCAGCAATGAGAATGTGTGGGCCCTCTTCTTTTTCGTCCAAAACAAAGGTTCCTTCAGGGCCTTCCCCCTCTATGGTGTCACCTTTTTTGAGTTCTCCGAGGGATTTTTTGTAGTTTGATTTGTCGCGCATTCTTGTTGCCGCCATAATTGTGTTGCCTTCTGTGGGAGAAGTTGCGATTGTGAAGTGATGTGTGTTTCCCCTAGTGTCTGGATATTTCGGAGAGGGGATGGTGAAGTAAAAATACTGTCCTGGGATCCAACTAATATTTTTTTCTGCCTCAAACCAAAAAGACATCGTGTCTTTTGCTTCTTCCCTCTTATCTATCAATTTTAGTTGCATTGCAAAAACATTCTAACATACGCGGTTGTTCCTGGTTAAAATTTTGTTTAGAATGACTTTCTTGCCCCTTGTTATGAGTAACGAAAGAGAAGGTAATGGCGTAATCAACTATCCGCGAGGCGCTGACTATGGTGGTGTCATGGCGGGCAGACCTCCTAGTGTTCAATATTCACCTTCTTATGAGCAAAGACAAATTGACCAAAACAGAACCAACTACTCTTCTCGTATGGGAATAATTTGTGAGAAAGCAATAACTCCTCTTTGGGCAAATCCATCTAGCTACAAACAGGTAGTACGCAACATCAGTTTTGAAGAAAGTCTAAAAAATATTCACAGAGAACTTTCTCCCATAAAGCATAGAACATACAAACATCTTGAGCTGTTAAAGTTCTACGAATCTTATGCTTTGCCCGTTGCCAAAAGTACCGGCTTTGACCTGGCAAGAAAACCGGGCCAGCCTGACTTTCGCAACCTGGTTGAGTCTGTCGATGAAATCTACGATATTTCTATGATGAAAGAGTACGACTCGGTTATGGGTAACTATCAGGTTATTCCTGAAAAGTTTAGATACTTTTTTGAGGCAGTAATGTTGTTGGCCAAGGAGCCCTTGCACCCGACCGATGTGGAACCGAAGGGTTGGACCTTGTACCCAGATATCACCCTAACAGACGAAGAAGGCAAGATGTTTAGACAACTAGATGGCGTTTTAGTTTTAGACAAAAATAAACCCGCAGATGGACAGATTGATTTATGGAAGGTGCTGGACAGCGGTGAACCGTGGATGGAACTTGAGATGAAGAGCGTTTTTGAAGCCAGGTATATATCAGGGCAAAAGAAACTAAGGAAGCCGGAATCTTGGCATCTCAATCAGTCTTTGGACAAGATCGGTAGACTGGTTGTCGAGCAACACAAAAGAACAGGCGGAAAGGAATTTAATTTCCCGGAAAGCCTCAATATAGTCTATGTTCGCCCGCTAAGAGTCAACATTACACACATTCTCAGAACAGACGCCTCGTTTTTTGAGAGGTGGCTGAGTGGATTAACTTACAAGCTTCAGAATGGCGAGCACCCAGACGACCCTGAAAAAGTTGATGACTTTTTGCTCCTATACTCGATACTTACTGAGGCCTTTGAAAAAAGAGACAAGAAAGAAAAAGTGGAAGCAGAAAAAGCCAGGATAAAGACTAAAAGAGAGATGAAAAAACGAATTAAGGAAGGTTTATATGATCCCGAGAAACACGATCAAAAGAAGCTAAGAGGTTTCTAGCTTGTGTTACTAGTGTTTGCTTTGTTGGTAAAATAAAATATATGAGCAGTCAGAGTAGCCTATCTTCTGGTGTTGTGCATAAAGTTCCAGACGATTTAAGAGAAGCATTGGTTATCGATCCGAAGGCGCTTGAGGTCTGGGAGGATATTACTCCACTAGCACGAAACGAGTGGATCTGTTGGGTAATTTCTGTGAAGAAAGAAGAAACCAGAAAAAACCACATTAAAAGAGTGCCAAAGGAACTAAAGGAAGGAATGAGAAGGCCCTGTTGCTGGTATGGCTGTATTCACCGCAAAGACAAGAAAATTAGCCCCTCAGTGCGGAATGCGGTACTTAAAAAGTGAGAGGGCTGTAAAGTCAGAAGTTATTATATTAAGAGACAAACTTCTTACGAGTTGGCAATAAAAACAAGACCCGTTAGGAATAGAATAACCATTAGTAAAAAGGCCGTTTTTGCCTTTGGTTTTTTCAGACTTAACTCCTTCCAGTAAAAAACTCCCCACATAGTAGAAAAAAGTGGGGCGATGTTTCCGATAACAAATGAAACTCCGAAACCCACCCTTGAACCGACAACCATGTTTAAATAGGTGCCTGTTACCCATATTGCTGCACCTGTGGATGAAATAAGGTGATTTTTTGGGGTCGATCTAAGGTATTTTTTAAGATGAGAAAAAGTTAGATACTTTGTAAAAATGGAGACAATCAATACACCCAAAAAGTGACCGACGAGGAGGATAAGAAAAAGTTCTTGAATGTTAAAAACCTCAAGCCCAAAGTTCCAGAAAAGAGGGAAAATTCCGATAAATAGGGCTCCAAAGATTAATCCGAGGAGCCCTTTTCTTTCGAAAGCAGTTTTTTCAGAGGGGTTTGTTGACCCAAGTTTGTAGAGATAGGAATTTACGACTATTGCCAAAACAATTACTGCCAAGCCAGAAAGAAACAACCAGGAACTGTTTAGGGGAGATCTTACAAAGTTTAGCAATCCACCTATGATTACAGCACCGCCAATAATTGCCGGAAAAGACAGGGAAAAACCGTACCGATCGATGGATTTAACAAGAAGTAGGTTTCCAAATGCAAACAAGACCCCGCCTGCAATTGGTAGAAATGTGTTTGGAGTTACTAAGTCGGCAAACGAGTTTGGAGAGAATGACCACAAAAGGAAGGCAAGCAGAAGTGAGACAACTGTGTAGTCCAAGTAAAAGAAGTTTTGTCTGTAGTCTTTAGTGAACTTGAGAGGGACAGCCCAAGAACCCCAACAAATACTTGTAAAAAGGAGCAGTGCGTAATTTGTCATCTTGAGCGGGTAACGGGAATCGAACCCGTAACTATTCCTTGGGAAGGAATCGGTATACCACTTACCTATACCCGCTTATTCCCTTAACTTTCGAGTATAGCAAAGCGAAGAAATGAAAGAAATTCTTGATTTGGATAAAAGAAGTGAAGTATTCTGCTCTTGATGTCGCAAGAAGCGGGACCTAATTCAAAAAGATATGGCACTTTACCACGCCTCCATGACCCTCGTGTAGTGCCTAGCGGTGCATCCCAGTCCAATGATTTAGGAAAAGACAACAGGGTCGACCTGGGAGAATTTCCACACAACAGACCACCAGAGAAGCCGGTTAAAAGACTTTTTTATCCCAATAACCCCATGTCTGAAAAAGGATCATTAATCCTTAGAGAACAAGAAGTCAGAGTCAGGCGGGGAAGCTAGTGTCCCAACCTTTTTACCTAGGTAGGCTCAAGGTGTTTCCTGCGTGGATAACATTTGGGTTAGCCAAACTGTTGGCTTCTGCAATCTCCACCCACCTGTAGCCGTCTCCATATGCTCTCACAGCTATGTTCCAGAGCGTGTCACCTCGTTCCACAGTGTAGGTAGCACCTGCAATGGCACCCTCCTCTTCGGCTGGCGCTTCCATGGCAACTTCCTCACCAGAAACAGTAGATGTCCTTGGTTCTACATCAGGAATAGTTAAAGTTGTTCCAGCTTCAAGCAT
>CALEZE010000013.1 GCA_937928235.1 uncultured bacterium
GGTCCCAGTAATACTTAACTATTTTTACCAAAACCAGGGAAACTTGTAAAAAAATAGAAAGACCTTTGAGTTCGCGCCGGAAACTAACAAGAAAAAGTGTACCGCTTACCAAACCGATCACGAGGTCTACCGGGGAAACTACTTGTAAAAAGTGGACAAGTTGTGCATGGTTAAACATTTTTATGGTTAGTTAGTCACAAGAGCCGATAGAGGGGCCTTAGCGTTGACTTGGTTAGCCCGTAGGCTCGCTTTTGCCCGTGTTTCTGGCCTCTAAAAGCATCTTTAAATACCTTTTATACTTTAATACGCCGGCTTCTGCTTTGGCAAGGGTTAGTAAACGGGTTGCTTGAGTGTCGTTAATCACTCCGGAGGACCGCAACTTTGATATTTCCTTTTTCCTTTTAAGGAGAGTTGTGTGTCGAAAGAAGAACATAAAGACATTTTAACAGGTACCCTTTAGGGAGTCGAACCATAGAGAGGGGAGAGTACCTTTAAATTACCACTGTCGTAAAATATTTATTATGCGACGTTATGTTTTGTGCGTATTACTACGGGGCTACCTCCCCTCATTGACTTTTTGAGGATTTTTGGTGATCATTGAATTGTGAAACCTTTTAAGGCGGCAACGCTGACCTACGTCCTTACCATGGCAATACTAGCCACGGTGTACTTAATGTATTCCGTGTTTCACCTACTCGCCCCTACCGAAGCGCAACCTTTTGAAGGAGTTGATGTTTTGGACCAACCAATAGCGGAAGACACAACCGACCCCAACTACTTGGAGATTATCTGTGCAGAGTTCATAGCAGAAGGTACACAAGAGCCGGCTTCGCAAAGTGCCCTAAGAACCACTTCACCTACTAATTAAAGGCGTATTGTCCAAGGCCCCGGCTTTCTTTGCAGCTCTTAATAACTTTCTTACCGTCGTTGTGTCGTTACTTACCCTGCTTGGTGCGTGGCCCAAAAGATCGATCTTTGCAGCCTGGAAAATGTCAGACATTATGTTGCTCATTTTTTTAGCTTTTTCGTCTGGTGCGAGTTTTTGAAACTCCTCCCTTTCGACTAGTTTAGAAAAGTAGTAATTTGTGGCATACCCAACATAAGCCTGCATCTCTGCTTTTTGCTTTCCGTTTAACTTAACAGTTTGTGCCTTGCCGTCTTTGGATATTTGTATTGACCTCGAGACTACCCTTGGTGCCTGCTGTTTCTCTCCGGACTCACGGAATATCTCAAAGACCTCTTTACCTATCGGGTCCTGTTGGAGTCTTGAAACGAAGGCAGGATTAAACATCACATTAAAGAGGTGATTAGTACCATTCTGATACATTTCCATAGGCACACCACGGGTTGTCATTTTTTGGGGAAGGGTGTTTGCGAGTAAAGGAACCCTCAACTTGGTTCTGTTTACACTCTGTTTTATTAAGCTGGGGTCAGTTGTGTCCCGTGTTTCATTGTTAAGTAGTTGCCTAAGCTGGTTAAGAATAGTTGGTGTCATGGAAGAGGGGGCGTTAGCAAGGACACTTAATACAACTTGCGGTATATCATTAAAGCCTGTAAGCTCCTGGACTCCGGAAAGAAGAGGTTGATCAACAAGTGTCTGGCTTCCCGTTGAAAGCCCTTGTAAGGCGGCCCCCACGATACCAGCGTTTGTAGCTTTGTTTGCATCAATATCTGCCCCCATTGCAAGAGGGATTGACTGTGGTTGGAACCAGTCATAACTTACAATCATATCGCCGTTTTTCGCTTTAGCGCTTTCGTTGTCAAAACCAGAAAGGAGGTATCGCAAGAGTGCGGACGCGTTAAGCCTGTACTCACCAAAACCGCCCTCCCTTGCTTCCTGCTGCAAATCAAAGTCCCCGCCAAACTCGCCTTCCGCGCTTCCGGTTATAATTCCGAGTCTGTGCAGTGCAGCACCGGTCCCTACAAGCCCTGCCGTGCCGGTCAAGGCTCTGCTCACAGACTCTACAAACCTTTTTTGTCTAAACGCCTCACCAGTCCTAAAAGGACGCGCTAACTCAAAGACAGCAGAAACAAACCCAGCCGGTGAATAGTCTATACCTCTTTGCAATATGTTAGCTGGGGTCTTAGGGTACTTAAGAACCAAGTCACCCAAACCAAAACTTCCAGGAGATGTAACAGTCTTTTTATTTATTCCAACAATGTTTAACCCTTTCTTAAGAGAAGAAAACAAGCCGGAGAGTGTTGTGTCGTCTTGGAAAGTTCTATAAAGCCCGTCATAAACTGCCGCATCAACCATATCTTCTGTTGCCTCTTTAACACCAGCAGCTTTCATTTGTTGTCTTAAAGACTCCTCATAGGAAGCCTGGAAAGCCGCCCTGTCTGGGACCTTGAGTTCAAGATCAAGAAGGGTTTGTAGTTTCTTTCCTATTTCCCCCCTAAAGGTGGCCGTTTTGGGCAGTTCAAACTTGCTAGCACCAATTCCTGTATCAATACCTTTTAAAGCATCTTCTAGCCCCAACTTAAAACCTTTCTTGAAGCCGCTCGCCTGTGTACGAAGGCTGGGTAGTGCTTTGGTCCTAGTGCCTGTGGCAACACCAGTTAGAAAGTCGACAGGGTAAGCCACAAGGTCTTTAACATTTTCTATTGCCGCAAAACCGGTGTTACCAACCACGTTTCTGATAGCAGTCTTAAAGTTAAGAAGTTGGGCAAAAATTTGGAATGTAGATATCTTTGTACCAATAGAGGGCGGCACTCGTTCTGCTATTTTGTCCATTAGTTGAGCCGCTTTAACTACCTGTTCTCTACTCCCGGGAGGTGCTTTACTAGCAGCCCTTGCAAGTTTATCTATTTCTTTAGCCGCCTCTGCCGACATCTCAATTTGTTTTTTAGGGGGCAGGCTTGCATTAGCCCTTTTAATAACTCTGCTTGCATAGGCCAGTGCCCCTTCCGGAGTAAGGCGTGCCCACATAGAAAGAGCCTGCACTCCTTGCCCCCAAGTCGTTGCTTGTTCTGCTAGTGTCTCTGCTACATCAACGGCTTGCTCGTACTGCCCTGTCTTTTGGAACCGGCGCATCATATCAAGACCAATTGCGGTCTTTTCTGCACTAACATCCGTTGGGTCCTTGAGCCTTCTCCAGCTGGCATCAAGTCCTTGGTTATCAATAAAGTCCTGGGCCGTTTTTAAGGTTTTCTTGTTGGTTATTGCTTTGTAAAAACCCTCCACTTGGTCTGCCACTTCTGGCGCAGTCGTGTCTGCTTCGCGGACAGTACCTATGAACGTGCGCTCTTTCATTCCTGGAGGTGCTTCTGGGGCTATTCTTACAATAGGTAGTTCTTTGGAGGCACTCCCAACTGGTGAATACGAGTATCCCAACTCTTTGAGTTTCTGCGCAATGTTGGCGGATCCTTCTTGTCCAACTCGCCCCACTCCAACATCAAATTGTGCCAAAGCCTGCCTTCCAGTGACCCCTTTTGGCAGGTCTTTCATTAGTTTGTCGTCAATATCCAACGCTTCTTGCATACTTCGGTATTCCTCGTTAAAAATCTTGTATGTATCTTCTGTTAACTTTTCGTCTGGGGAGAACCTCTTTGAAAACCTGCTTTTATCTACCAGGTCACCCGCCTTTTCAAAACCTTCCACTTCCGCAGTTCCCAGGTCAACCTTCTTAGTAATGTCGTGAAGATCACGAAGTTTTACTCCCGCATCTTCAATAGCCTTTCTCTCTGCTGGGTTAAGATCTGTAATACCTTTTTTGATAAAGTCCTCCGCCTTTTCGTACTTCGCTGCTTTTCTTAAAACATTAACCAAATCATCCGGAGCTTCCTTGACTCCCTTTTCTGCTAACTCCTTGAGGAGTTTTTCTCCCCCCTCTTTAGTAAGTGCCTTTAACCCTCCAACAGCCAAACCGGTCACAAGTCCTCCCGGACCGAAGTCTGCTATATCGAAGGCAGCCTGGACACCAGGGTCCGCAATGATTTCTAACCCAGACTCCAAGGCAAGCCCTTTGTCTTTGAGCGTTCTCCTCACACGACCCGGAGTTCTGGCGACAGTCTCTACACCTTCTTTACTTGAGAGCAACTCCCCGGTACGACCGAAACTTCTCGCTGTCTCTCCGGGAAGGTCTGCAATAAACTCGAGTGTTTTTCCGGCAGGAGGTGTTGTACTTGGCCCAATCCCAAAAGGTCCAACGCCAATCAAGGGGCGTCTGCCAGCTTTATCCAGCGTGTCTCTTAACTTCTCCGGGAATTTAACCTCTGGAACCCTTTGTAATACCTGGCCCGCTTTTCTTAAGGTTGGGGACTCGTAAGCGCTGGGATCCCCCGCAATCATTCTTGCAACAAGCGTGTCCTTTCTGTCTTCAACAAACCGCTTTGCACCACTTCTCACCCTTTCGCTTACTCCTTGAGCCTTCTCGCGGGCATTACTTTTAAATTCGTCGAAGTCAAAAACCTGTCTATTCTTGTCTTGTTGTCTACGTTTCTTTTCTTCTTCCTCACGCAACTTAGAAACAGAAGCCGCTATGGAGTCTCTTAATCGTTCAAATAATCCGGGCATGATCTCATTATAGTAGTTTCCGGTCAGGTTGTCTTAAAGGTCGTCAAGGTCACCACCTCCGGAGGAGGACCTTATACTGCCACCCTTCCCCACTTTGGCAGCAAGTGCCTTGTGCAAAGACCAAAGCTCATCAACGTCAACACCAGCTGCGCGCAAAGCGTCCTGTTTGCTGTTAATTTCTTTCCAAACGTCATACTCCGTCTTGGCACCTGCCACGATAGAATTCCATACATCCTTTGTTTTTTGGTCACTCTTGCTAGTGCTTTTCTTATTTGCTTGCTGTATTTGCTCTAGTTTAAGCTCAAAGGCCCTGTCTTTTTCCGCTTCACTTGACTGGAATTGCCTGGTTCTTTCTGCCTCTGCCCTGCTCTCTGCGTCAGAAATGTCAGCACTAAAGGCGGATGTGCTTGCCGAGAAAAGGTCTGTCAAAAGGTCCATAGCCGTATCTCTGTCGTCTGTGGTGAAATCAACCCCAAGCTCGTACGGCCTGGCTCTTTGTTTGTCGTCCTCAATAGAGTAGGCAATTAATTCCTTCACCAGGTTCATTTTGCCGGTTAGCCCTATCTCCTCCCTTTCTTTTTGCCTTAGTATTTTATTCAATTCCTTAAGAAGTGGCTGTTGCTCTTTTGCTGTTATAGCCACTCTGTCTGCCTCGGTTATCAAGAAGTCCCCAGACCTTTGTTTTACAGAAGGCTCTATGCCTTCGATTAGATCTTCCGTTTCAAGCGCTCTACCTGCTAACTGGTTAACAAGTTCTTGCTGTTGCGGTAGGCCCTGTTCTGTGCTTAACCTGCTGTAGCGGTCACTAATAGGTTCAAGGCCGGCATAGTAATTAATAAGCGCTGTCCTTGCAGCGTCAACCTTTGCCTTCTCTTGTGCGTCCCTTTCCTGTGTTTTTGCAAAAAGATCCGCTACATAGTCTGTCCTTGGGGTGGGCGTAGAAGCTGGGGCAGAAGGTGTGGGACTGGAAGGAGCCGGAGCCGAAGGCGCGGAAGGAGCCGGCTGACTACCAGCCCTAACAAGGTTTAAAAGTTGTGTGTTCTGGGCGGCTGTCCCTGCATAGTTTTGTATGCCGTATCTTGAAGCCAGTGAAGTACGCGAACCAAAGTCGGAAGGTTGACCAACAGATTTTAAGTAGTCAACAATAGAAGTGTTCACATTTAAAGCCATGATAGGTTAGTCTGTTTTAGTATACCAAAAAGGTCTACTTTAACCACCACTCATAACTTTTTTACGAACCTCAAGCAACTCAACGAGAGTCTCAAACCTCTTTTCCATTGGTTGACTTGGGTCAAGGATTGTTCTCAACCTGGCTTCTTTCTCTCTAATATTGTTTTGCGCATCCTCTGAACCGCCCAAACTCGCAACATCAAAACCCTTTGTGGCTACCGTCTCTTCTTTTGTTTTCTGTCTGACAAAGCCACTTTGGGGGTCATGCTTGAAGTTTTCACTTAAAATCCGAGGGTTTTTGTCCGCCTCCTGGAATAGTTTCTTTAGCTCTTTTGGGCACTCCGGATCGAAATCTGCCGAAAAAGCCAAAAGGTTTCCTTGTTCATCACACGCTTGCAAACACTCCTTTGGTAGTTCGTCTCCCGTTTTTGTGTACCATTTTGTAGGCCTCCAGTGAACAACTACACGACCGATCTTTTCTTTGTCTCCAATCCACATACCAAGTTGCTCTTTGTTGTGTATTTTCCCTTGAATTGTGCCAACAATATCGTTCGTCTTTTTGTCGTAGAAATAGATCATTTCCTGCCTTTCATAAACCTACGTTGTTTCTAAATATCCGGTAAGAGAATTTAAATGTTTGGGTTCCAGAGTTGCCCCCTGTGTGATGAGCCGCAAAGTAGAGTTTTGTAGTGGTAGCATACACGTTTATGTTAGCATATGCACAGGCGTCCCCAAACGCGTAAGGAAGTTGTATCGCATCACCGCTAGACGGAAAGTCAAACATATACCCGACAAAGTAGGGTACATACCCCAGATTGTGACTAACCTCGGAAACAGTGTAGTGTTCGTATATCGTGTCAGTAAAACAAGTAAAAGTGTTGTAGTAGTTTGCTAGGTTCACGTTCATAGTAACCGTTCCTTGGGAGTAATACTTCAAAGAGTCATAACCGGAGTGAAAGACAAAATCGTCAGGATCGGTCGCCGTTAATACGTTAATTCCAGATTTTGAAAAGGCAAGTGTTGGTGTCATAGTCCGACCTCAAAAGTGTACCACTTTATATCTACGTTATAATTGGACCCCGGTCTTGTCAAAATGAAGTATAGGTTTGTGGAGTCAGCCTCGGGAGTAAAATTGCCGTAGTTAGTTCCAGGCGAACTACCTGTACCACGGAAGTTAAAAGAAAATGGTCCCGAAAGGGCAACGGCGCCGTCCGGAAATTTGCAAAAGGCGTAAAAGTTGGGTATTTGCCCCAAGCCGTGAGCCACGGAAAAGGTTTTTGGATCCGCGTTAACATTTTGCGAAAGGAGTGTCCCTTCGGCCAGTATCTTGAAAGTGTTGTA
>CALEZE010000014.1 GCA_937928235.1 uncultured bacterium
ATAATTAAATTATGCTTAAAAGATTAGGCGCATTTTTTTTGGACATAATCCAAGTTGTAGTATTTGCCGTTGCAGTTTTTCTTTTTGTTTATCTTCTTATACTTCAACCACACAAGATTAAAGGGGCCTCGATGCTACCCAATTTCCCGGACGGAGAATATCTTTTGACAGACAAAGTCAGCTACCGTTTCCATGAGCCAAAAAGAGGTGATGTATTGGTGTTTGAACCGCCGACTGCCATGGCTGTCGAAGAGTTTATTAAAAGAATAGTAGCCTTACATAACGAAAAGGTTTCAGTTAGCGAAGGTAAAGTCTATATTAATGGCAAGCTTCTTGAGGAAAGCTACATACCAGATGATGTGCAGACTCTGAGTGGTACTTTCTTACAAGAAGGGCAGGAAGCGGAAATTCCTGAAGGACATTATTTTGTTCTTGGCGACAACAGATTACATTCTTCTGACTCCAGAGCCTGGGGGTTTGTTGAAACAGAAAAAATTACAGGCAGAGCATGGTTGGTATATTGGCCACCTCAAGAAGCCGGGATTATTAAAGCTACAAATTACGGGCTATAAAAGCTTACTTAAGCGTCTTGTAGAGAGTTTGGAGTCTTTCCTCTGTGTCTTCAAGTGAGCCTTTGAAAACAAAAGTCACTCTAGTCTCGCGCCTTGAACGGGCCACTTTCACTTGTGTCTTGGTGTTTTTGTTATCACCCTCTTTTGGTTCCTTTTTAGCAAGGGATTCTGTTAGTTCATCTTGAATTTTGTCTATCTCTTCTGAAACAACCCTAGCTGTCTCTTTGCTTGTACCCTTCTTGGGCTCCTGTTTTGCTTTGTGTTTCATTCGGCGAGCAAGCTCTTCTGCTCTTCTAACAGAACCGCTTTCACGAAGTATTATCTTGTAAGCCTCAACCATCAAGTTGTGGTCATCTATAGCGGCCAAAGCTCTGGCGTGTCCTTCAGATATTAACCCTGAAAGAAGACCGTCTTTAAGAGCATCCGGAAGGGTAAGTAGCCTCAGGGAGTTGGAAACATAGGCAACTGATTTTCCTACCCTTACTGCTATTTCGCTAGTAGTCAGCCCGAACTCGTTTTGGAGTCTTTCAAAACCTTTTGCGCGGTCCAAAGCATTTAAATCTACCCTCTGGACATTCTCTACCAATGCCATCTCGAGCATTCCTTTGGGGGAAGTCTCCCGTACAACCGCTGGCACATGTGTTAATCCAGCTAATTTAGAAGCTCTCCACCTTCTCTCACCTGCAATTATCTGGAAACCCGCCGGGGTCTTTGCAATAACTAAAGGCTCAAGTATGCCATGTTCTTTGATTGAGTCTACCAAATCAACCAAGCTCTCTGGAGAAATATGGCCACGAGGCTGAAGAGGATTCGGTTGAAGCTGTCCTACCTCTACTTGTACAATTTCTTCGGCCATTTATTTAACGGAAATTACTTTCCTTCCTAATTTCTTACCAAAATTAACAATTCCTTCTTGGATAGAGAAAAGTGTGTGGTCACGCCCAACACGAACACCTTCGCCCGCCTGGAAAGTTGTTCCTCTTTGACGAACCAATACCGAACCCGCAGAAACCTGTTCTCCAGAAGCCACTTTGAGGCCCAACCTTTTACCCGAAGTCCTTTTCTGTTGTCTGATTTTACCTGCTGCTTTCTTTTTTGCCATTGTTTTTTGAGCTCAAAAACCACTATAGCCCGATTTTTCACACCTGTCAAGAGTTCAGAAAGTTATAGTTTGAAGGGGTTTTATGCAATCTTTCCTACCTGCAGTCTGGTATAAACGGGCCTGAAACCTATCTTTTTTCTATAGCGGGATTTAGCCTTAAATTTCTTAACATGAAGTTTCTTTCCTTTCTCTTCCGCCTCAAGCACTTTCAAAGCAACCTTAGCTCCCTTTACAACCGGCTTGCCAATCTTTGAAGTCTTTCCTCCTCCAACCATCAAAACCTCTGCTCCAGGCTTTTCTTTTTCACCAAGCTTACCAACCAGGATCTCATCACCCTCGGAGACTTTGAATTGTTGCCCCTTTATACGAATAACAGCATACTTGCCGTCTTTCACTTCTTTACTAGTTTTTTTCTTAGCTGCCATATGACTTTCGTATTTTAACGCTCAAAGGCTCCAAACTCAAGCGTTTCGTGTTTTCCTCACAGAAACTGCAAGACCCAAGGAGGCCATGGTTGCAATTAGAGAAGAGCC
>CALEZE010000015.1 GCA_937928235.1 uncultured bacterium
GGCTTTACTGACAGCAACTATTTTGGGCATACCTGTTATTTTTATTTATCTGAGGTTGTTTAAGGAAGAAGTAGCTTCTTAAAAAAATCTGGGCGGGTCTTAAGCTTCTGCATCGTCGGTGTTGATGACAATGTAAAAACTCGTAAAGCGACCCGCCCACTTAACTCTACTATTTGAAACAGGGGCTTACTACATAAATCTCCTCCTCAGCTAGATAAGTTACCCCACCTTGTGGACTTATTCCGTAGAGATTTTTAAACGCGCCTTCAAACCCAGACCTGTCTTCCCAAGTGGGACCATCCAAACCCCCAGAGCCTTCCCCTAGGTTGAGGAGCACGAAGGTGCCAGCAAAATCGGGTTCGTCAGATTCGACCCACCAGCTTGTAAATGCAAAATACTCACCAGTGGTGGTCGGGCCAGTGTAAATGGCTCCAAGCTGCGTTCGGGAATTTGCTTTGTTGCTAAGCAAGAATGCTTCGCACTGCACGCTTTCGGCTATTTCCCAAAGGTTTTGCGCACCACTTCCTTGATAGAAAGCAGGACCGTATGGCCAACCTTCCTGGCCAGGGAGGCCCCTGATAAAGGCAAGCGCTTGGTCGTAATACACACTGTCTGGATGACCCAGTAGGCGCAGCATGTCTTGACCGTCATTGTCTATGACGATATGCATACCTAAAGCTACCAGTTCACAGTGATCTGTGTAATCCAGGTTGTCGGTTCCGTTTTGGACAATGTTTGAGTATTTAGCCCAAGAGCAGTGTGTTATGGATCCGTCCGCAACCACAGGCTCTTCCGTTGGGTTTGTGTCGATGATGGAAGCTGTTTGTCCTTCCACTTCTTGTGTTTCACCTTCTTGTTCTTTTCCGCAATCCGTTAGCAGTAGAACAAAAACGAATACAAAACTTGCCAACTTTTTGGCGTTCATCTGAACTCCTTTGATAGTAGATTTAAGGTGCTATGAGGTTATTCTAGCACCTGGAGAATTATCTTTAGACGAAAGTCGCAAGGTTATCTTTTGACGAATGTCTTAAGGTTACCTTATCTCAAAACTCATGGAGACGGTGATGGTGAGCTCCGTTTCCCCTGTTGGGATTTCTGGAAGTGTTGGGCCTTCAAGTGTTTGCACCTCTGCCATCCTATCCATCGCGTATGGCATGGGGCCATCGCCAGTTTCGTACTCTGTGACTGAAAGGACTCGTCCTAAACGGACGCCTGTTGCTTTTGCCAAACTTTCTGCTTTAGCGCGAGCTTTTTCGGCCGCCTCTTCCCGTGCTTGGCTTAGAAATTCTTCTCTTGCTTCGTCACTCACTTCAAAACTTACCCCACCAACAGTATTTGCACCGTTTGCTGTGACGCCCGCAAGAACTTCGTTAACTATTTCTATATCTCGCACTTTTATCTGGTACTGAGTGGAAACTCGGTAGCCTATGATTTGCTGCGTTTCGCCTTCAAAAGAATACTGTGGGTAAACATTGTAAGAAGATGTTTTGATGTCGTCCTCATCTATTCCCAAGTCCTTTATCGCAGAAACTAGGGTTTGAGATCTTTCAGAGGCCTCTTCCTGAACTGCTTCAAGAGTGTCGCCTTCTACTTCAATCCCGGCTGTTACAACTGCAGTGTCTGGTTTAACAACCGCTTTCCCTTGGCCTTCTACATATAAAGGTTGGCCCTTGTCTTGGGTGACAACTGAAATGGGGAGAGAGGGACCGAATTTGGAGTAAATACCAAGAAGAACAAGAATAGTAGCAAATTTTAAGATAAAGCTTTTCATTGCAAATAAAGTATGAGGAAAAGTTTTTTTATATTCAAGAGGTTGTTACTTTCTTAGGTCAGTTTAGGTTTCTCCTTGAACCTCAAGTTATA
>CALEZE010000016.1 GCA_937928235.1 uncultured bacterium
GTTGGTGAGAGTTGCAAAATAATACTTCCTGGGTCAAGAATAAGGTCGTAGCCAAGGAGTGTTCCTATGAGCTGGACTATAAAAATACCAGCAATAACCACCACAAAACCAATTATGCCGTTTGTAATTCTTTGTCTGGCAGACTCCATCTTGGCCTTGTCTCCGCCCGCGCCCATTATGCCCAGGGCACCTGTAATTATGAGAAAGACAAACCAAATAGCAGCAATCACTGTTATAAGTCCGATTGCGCTTGAGATTATTTTGTTAAACAGGTTTCCTGCTGAGGCAGCGTCTGAGACATTCCCTAGCGGCCCAGCATTTGGTGCCCCCAAGTCTCCTTCATAAATTTCTTTTTGTGCAAGCAATTTCATTTTATTAATTCCCAACTCCGAACACCCTGAACTTAATAAGCGCCGTTGCGTCTCCAAAGATAAGTTGCCCAATAAGAGCGGCAATGACGAAAGCACCAGCAGTAAAAAGCAACCCCACAACAGTCATCCAGATTTTTTGCCAAGCTGCTGCGACTTTTTTGGGATCATCTCCTGCCGACATGAAGTTGTACCCAGCGGTTACCAGATTAAACAAAGCAAAAAGGCCGGCTACGACAATAATGAGCCCCAAGATGGAATTTATAAAACCAGTGACCCCGCCTTCTAGAAGGCCTCTTCCTTGAAGTCCCGCTGGGGGATTTACTGTTCCAAAAATGTCTTCTCCGCCGTTCATTTAAATGTAGGACTTAATATCCCAACTCCTGTTACCTGTTCGATAATTTGGATTATCCAGTAACTTGCAAATATTATTATAAACCCAATGACAGCCGATGTCGCGGCCTGCTTGCCTTTGGCTGCTCTTTCTGGGTCGTTGCTTCCTGCACCCGAGAGAATCCCAATACCTCCAAAAACCAGCATAAAAAGCAAGATTATTCCAGCTAAAACGAATGCGTTTGATACAAGAGTGGAAACCAAACTGCCGACACCAACACCACCTCTTCCGAAAGGGGAGTTAAAGGCGTCTCCAATATTTACTGCTAGTTTGTTCATGCGCGGATTATATCAAAAGATACTAGTAATGTTTTCTAAACCAAGGATGTTCGCAACGATTTGTACCAACCAATAGGCGCCAAACACAATAACAAAACCAATTACTGCGTTAGTAAGTTTTTGTTTTGCCCCCTCCATTGCCTTAGGGTCTCCTGACGAAGTCATAAATTGGAAACCAGACATTATTAGGTAGAGGAGAAGTATTAGTCCAGCAAGTGGGAGAACATAAGTAAGAAGAGCTGAAACCAAGCTTCCAAGAGTGTCGCCCGCAAAGTTGAAGCCGGGGACTCCTTTTTCTATTTCACTTAAATTAACATCTTCCATGCTAGCTTAATCCAGGTATACCAAGTATGTTAACACCTATAATTCTTAGTAT
>CALEZE010000017.1 GCA_937928235.1 uncultured bacterium
AGAATTTTTGTTCACGGCATAAGAAAGGGTGCCGAGCCGGTGAAAATCTATGCAAAAGCTTTTTGGGAAGTATGACCTAACAATAAAGGCACTGCTCGCCTCTTTACTACTGGTTGTTCCTTTGTATCCAAAATTCCCTTTCATAAGAGTGCCCGGGACCCATGTGTCGATTCGTTTGGAAGATTTTCTGCTGGCTATTACTGCCGCTGTTTTATTAATTGAACTACTCCCGCGAGCGCGAGAAGTTTTTAAGCGAAAAATTGAAGGATCTATGCTATTGTTTCTTGCCGTTGGTATGGTGTCTTTGCTTGCGGCTATCTTTATTACAGACACAGCAAGTGCACAGATAGGGTTTTTACATTGGGCAAGGAGGCTTGAATACTTTATTCCATTTTTCTTAGCGATTTCTGCGACCAATAAGGAGAGGAAGCGCATACCCGAATTTGTCTTGAAAGTCTCGTTAATAACTATATTTTTCGTTTTTGTCTATGGCGTAGGCCAAAAACATTTCTCCTGGCCGGTGATAATTACGCAGAACGAAGAATATGCCAAAGGTGTTGCTTTGACCCATGTTCACGGAGGGCATTTAATTTCCACATTTGCTGGCCACTACGACCTCGCCAGTTATCTGGTTTTACTTATGCCAATCCTGGTTTCTGCTTTGTTTTTAGTAAAGGGAAGGGTTTCAAAAAGTATAATTTTTGTTTCTAGCATCTTTGGTTTGTGGCTTCTTGCGAACTCGTTATCAAGAATTTCGGTAGCATCCTATTTGGTAGGGACAACCCTTGCCCTTATTTTTGTTAACAGAGCAAAAGTCGTACCGCTGGTACTTATTGCCAGCTTGACAGTTTTTGGTTTTTCTTCGAGCTTGCTTGATCGGTACATAAGAGTGTTTGAGGTTGCCAGAAAAAATATTGGACAAGTCCAGGTTTTGCCTAAAAATATATATGCCCAAGACTCACAAGACTTTGTTCCCCAGAGACAAAAAAGCGCAACTCCGACGCCTGCACCCGTAAATATTTTTGAGGACAGGTCAGCTTCGATCCGCTTAAATGTTGAGTGGCCAAGGGCCATAAGGGCTTTGAGGAAGAACCCTCTTTTGGGAACGGGCTATTCATCTATTACTCTTGCGACAGATAACGACTATTTGAGGTTGTTGGGAGAAGTCGGTATTTTGGGTGCATTTTCTTTCCTCTTGATAATTTCTTGGTTTGGGCGGCTTGCTTTGAAGGCGATGCCATTCGCAAAACACTTCAAAGGTATTGACCTTGCATTTGTGGGTGGCTTTACAGGTGCGTTCGTTGGAGTGTTACTAAATGCCACTTTTATAGATGTTTTTGAAGCTTCGAAGTTTGCTATTACCTTTTGGTTATTCTTTGGTGTGACAACAGCATTAATAAGAGGAGCAATAAATGAAAAAAATATTTAAGAAACTTAAAAACATTGCACAAAACGAGTATGTTTTGCTATTGGCTATATTAACTTTGGGTTTCCTCGTTCGGCTTTACAAGATAGATTCCCCGATTGCCGATTGGCATAGTTGGCGACAGGCCGACACAGCTTCAGTTACGAGGATATATATACAAGAGGGTATCGACCTTTTGTATCCCAGATACCACGACATTTCAAGCATTCAAACCGGTATATACAACGAAATGGGTTTCCGTTTTGTCGAGTTTCCAATATTTAATGTGATTCACGCGCTGGTTGCAACCGGCTTTGACCAACTAACACTAGAAACTTGGGGAAGATTGGTTTCCGTCTTTTCCGCGCTCATTTCGGGTGTTTTTCTTTATCTTATTGGCAAGCGGCTGTTGGGCAAATGGGGCGGGCTCCTTTCCGCTTTTTACTTCTTACTCCTGCCTTTCAATATCTATTTTACTAGGGTAATTTTACCCGAACCCATGGCCGTGACATTTGGCGTTATTTCACTTTATTTGTTTATGAAATTTATGGACGAAGAAAAGGACGCTGCTCTTTTTCTTTCAGGAGCATTTCTTGCACTTGCCATGCTTATCAAACCATTCGTGTTCTTCTTTACACTGCCCATGATCTACTTGGTATATAAAAAGCATGGAGGAACCAGTTTGCTCAAAAAATTCCAGCCATTTGCAAAACTACTTGTATTTGTAAACATAGCATTTGCTCCTTTTTTCCTTTGGAGAATTTGGATCAACCAGTATCCTTTGGGAATACCGTTTTTCACCTGGGCCTTTAATGGAGACGGCATTAGGTTCAAGCCGTCCTGGTGGAGATGGATATTCGGAGAAAGGTTGGGCCATTTAATTCTTGGCTCTTGGGGGTTGGTACCATTTGTTTTTGGAATCCTAGCAGACAAAAAGGATAGAATTGTTAGATGGTTTCTGTTTGGTATGTTTTTGTATGTATCAATTTTTGCGACAGCAAGCGTTCGACATGATTATTACCAAACTTTTGTGATTCCAGCAGTTTCCTTGACGCTTGCGTATGGCTCTTTGTATTTGTGGAAGACAAAAGAATTCGGAAAATGGATTACTAAAATTATTTTGGCAGTGTCTGTGCTGGTTATGTTTATAACCGGAGCATTGCAAGTACGAGAGTTTTATAGAATAAATCATCCTGAAATATTAATTGCTGGCGAAGCGGTAGACAAAATTGCTCCGAAAGATGCTCTAGTTGTCGCACCCTACAATGGAGATACTGCCTTTTTGTATCAAACAAAAAGAAGTGGGTGGCCGGTTGTGGACACTTCTTTTGAAAAGCTGATAGAAAGAGGTGCGGACTACTATGTATCTGTTAACTTTGCAGACCCAGATGTAGAAAAGTTGCGAAACCGTTATGAAGTTGTGGAGGAAACCTCTCAATACATCATTATTGATCTTAACAAGCCTCTATGAAGATACTCCTTCTTGTTCCGTTTTTGCCAAACAGAGAGATGTCCGGGGGGCAGACTCGCTGGTACAACCTCATTAAACACCTTTCCAAAGACCACGAGATAACACTTTTGTCTTTGATAAAAGACGATTGGGAAAAGAAATTTATTCCTGAGCTTGAAAAATTCTGCGATAAGGTGATGGTCTTTAAAAGACCGAAGTCGCCTTGGACTTTGAGGAATCTTTTTTTGACCGCAATTAGTTTTTATCCACTAGTTGTCATTAGAAACCTCTCGCTAGATGAAAGACGGGCCATTAAAAAAGAGCTGGAAGATGAAGAGTATGACATTATTCATGCTGAAACTTTTTATGTCATGCCTCACATTCCAAAAACAAAAACACCCATTGTTTTGGTTGAGCCTACGATTGAGTTTTCTGTTTATAAGCACTATGTAGACAATGAAGTGTCTTGGTTCTTAAAACCTATATACATGTTTGACATATTGAAGCTCAGGTTCTGGGAGAAATATTATTGGCGAAGAGCAGATAAGGTTATGGCTGTATCAGAGGAGGACAAAAGAGTTATAGAAAGGGAGATAGAAGGGCTAGACGTAGATGTCATTCCAAACGGAATTGATTCTGAATATTTTGAAAACAAGAAAATAAAAAAGAAAACCCCGCCCAGAATTCTTTATGTAGGTAACTACAAGTGGATGCAGAATATTGAAGCTGTTGACATATTGATTCACAAAATCTGGCCGGAAGTTAAGAAGCAAGTTGATAAGGTGAAGCTTTGGATTGTGGGTGTGAATATGCCGGACTCCATTATGCACCTTGCGGATGAGGACAAAGACATAGAGGTTACCGAAGCTATTCCGGATGTGAGAGGGGCCTACAAAGGTGCCTCCGTTCTGGTCGCCCCCATCAAAGGGCCGGGTGGAACAAGGCTCAAGGTGCTTGAGGCGCTTGCATCTGAATTACCAGTTGTTTCCACAAGCGTAGGTGTTGCGGGGTTAGAGATTAAGCCTGGAAAGCACGCTTTGGTTTCAAACTCAACCGGGGACTTGATCGATTACACCATTAAGGTTTTGAAGGACCCCAAGTTTGCTGCTAAAATAGGTCGGCAAGGCAAGGAGTTTGTTGCCGACAACTTTGATTGGAAAGGTATTGCCGGAAAACTCAACTCCATATATAAAGACTTACTAAAAAGTAAATAACAAAATGG
The DNA here is from genome assembly GCA_937928235.1 of uncultured bacterium. Classification (GTDB taxonomy): domain Bacteria; phylum Patescibacteriota; class Microgenomatia; order UBA8517; family UBA8517; genus CALEZE01. The sequence goes on from CALEZE010000017.1 coordinate 4,078, forward strand.
CAGCAAAGAAGAAAAACCCCGAATTAAGCGTAATTATCCTTAACTACAACACAAAGGAGCTTTTGGAAGACTGCCTTAATTCAGTAAAAAAACATATGGACGAAGTCCCCATGGAGGTAATTGTTTCAGACAATGCTTCAACGGACGGAAGCCCCGAAATGATCAAAAAAAAGTTTCCGTGGGTAAAACTACTCGAAGGGCCAAATAACGGTTTTTCCAAAGGAAACAATAGAGCAAAACCTCATGTTAAAGGCAAGATGGTTCTTTTTCTTAACCCAGATACTGTTGTTCACAAGGGTGTCTTTGAAAAGACCGTTAGATATTTGAAAGAACATCCGGATGTAGGTGCCGTCTCTTGTAAATTGGTTTTGCCGGACGGAAGTTTGGACAAAGACACCAGACGCTCCTTTCCAACGCCTTGGGTTGCATTCACCCACCTGGTTTTGCGAGCAGACAAGTTTTTCCCCAAAACCCGGTTGTTTGGTCAATACTGGTATGGATATATCCCAGAGGATGCAACACACGAAGTGGATGCCTTGCAAGGTGCATTCCTCCTCACTTGGAAAAAAATACTGGACAAAGTTGGATGGTTTGATGAAGAGTACTTTTTTGACGGGGAGGACTTGGACCTTTCCTACCAGATAAATAAAGCTGGGTACAAACTTATTTACTACCCGGAAGTCAAGGTGGACCACTTGAAAGGTGTTACTAAAGGAAAGGTTAAAAAATGGAGACACAAGGTGGACCTTAAACAGAGGATGAAACTAAGGATGGCAGGAATGAATTCCATGGAAAGGTTCTACAAAAAGAATCTTTGGGACCGCTACCCGGTGATTTTTAGCTGGTTTGTGATTGCTGGGATTAGGGTATTTAAGGTCTTTAGGAAACTAACAATAGTCGCTTCTCATTACTTTGGCTGAAAACCTCAATGCGAATATTAATTGACGCACGCTTTTACGGGCTTGAAAATGCTGGTTTAGGTAGATACACAACGAATCTTGTTGAAGAACTGAAAAAGCAGGGCAAAAAGAATGAATATGTTGTACTTTTGAGAAGCAAGTATTTTAAAAATCTTAAGTTTCCAGAGAACTGGAAAAAGGTAGAGGCAGAAGTAGAACACTATTCGTTTGAAGAACAATTAAAGCTCCCAGGTATTATCAAAGCGCAAAAACCTGACCTGGTGCACTTCCCGCATTTTAATGTGCCTGTTTTTTATTTTGGGAAATATGTAGTGACAATCCACGACATGTTAATGCACAAGTTTAGAGGGACAGATACAACAACACTTGGCCCTCTAATATATTTAGTCAAAAGATTTTTGGGCTATGACTTGGTTTTTGCTTCCGCTGTTAAGCGCGCCCAAAAAGTAATAGTTCCTACAAAGGCAATACAGAATGAAGTTTCGAAGTTTTATAACAAAGAAAAAAGAGATGCGGTTGTGACATATGAGGGTGTGGGAAATAATTTCACTAAAGGAACCAGTAAAGATAAGGTTTTAAAAAAATACAAAATTATTGGCGACTATTTTGTCTATACAGGAAACGCATATCCACACAAAAATCTTGACAGGTTGATTGATGCACTTGTTCAATTAAATGAAGAGGGGAAGAGCGCGAAACTGTTTATTGCTTCATCAAGAGACGCTTTTGTCGAAAGGCTTGAAAAATTAATTAAGGAAAAGGGTGCACAAGACTATGTAAAACTGTTAGGTTTCGTCCCAGATGAAGAGCTTGCAACGCTATACAAAAATTCTGTGGCTTTTGTTTATCCCTCTCTTTCGGAAGGTTTTGGGTTGCAAGGACTAGAAGCCATGACGGCAGGAACTTTGGTTTTGGTCTCTGATATTCCTGTTTTTAAAGAGGTTTATAAAGATAGTTCTGTTTACTTTGACCCGGAGTCTGTGGAATCAATGGTAGAGACCAAGAAGAAAGCCCTGACTCTTACAGCCAAGAGTCGCAAGGAAATTATTAAGAGCTCTACAAAGTTTGCTAGAAAATATAGCTGGAGCGATATGGCGAAGGAAACACTAAAGGTTTACGAGCAAACTGTATGACGGACGATTTCTACTGCGATGAGGTTTTAAGTGGCAAGACTAAAGTTAAAGTAGTTGAAGAGACAAAGAGGGTCCTTGCCTATTACCACACAAAGCCATTTTGGCCTGTACACATTGTGGTTTTTCCTAAAGAACACATAGCATCTTTACTTACTATTGACGACCCTTCTTTGTTGGAAGAGCTTTTTGAGGTAATTAAAAAAGTTGCAGACAAGGTAAATAAAAAAAACGGAAGTTGCAGAGTACTTTCTAATTTAGGTAAATACCAAGACTCTAAACACCTTCATTGGCATGTAAGCTCAGGTGAACCTCTCTGATGGTTTATAATCGAGGGTATGAAAGTTGCGCTTGTTTACGACAGAGTTAACAAATGGGGTGGAGCAGAGAGAGTACTTTTAGCGCTTCATGAAATGTTTCCGGACGCACCCCTTTACGCCGCAGTGTACTCGCCTAAAAATGCGCAATGGGCGAAAGTCTTCCCAGAAATCCACACTTCTTTTTTACAAAAAATACCTTTTTTAAATACCCGCCACGAGCTTTTGGGAACTTTTATGCCAATTGCTTTTGAGACTTTCGATTTTTCGGGTTTCGATTTGGTGATTTCTGTCACAAGTGAAGCAGCAAAAGGAATAATTACAAAGCCGCCAACCAAGCACATTTGTATTTGTCTTACTCCAACGAGGTACTTGTGGAGTGGGTATGATTATTATTTCAGAAACCCAGTTTTGCGGTTTTTCTCCCGACCAGCTGTGAGGTATCTAAGAAAGTGGGACAAAATGGCAGCACAAAGGCCAGACAAGATAGTTGCGATTTCAGGGGCTGTTAAAGAAAGAATTGATAAATACTACGGTCGTGAATCAGAAATTATTTACCCGCCGGTAGATGCAAACAAGTTCCAAATTGCAAGTTCCAAATCACAAACAAATCACAATTTGCAAAACCACGAATACTACTTACTTGTTTCGAGACTAGTACCATACAAAAGGGTGGACTTGGCGATTGAGGTGTTTAATGAGTTAAAGACCCCCTTGGTAGTTGTTGGTAGGGGCAGCCAAGCGTGGGAATTAAAACTAAAGGCTAAAAAGAATATTAAATTTGTAGGTGCGGTTGGGGAAGAAGAACTAGCAGGTTACTACAAGAACGCAAAGGCGCTTGTCATGCCACAAGAGGAGGATTTTGGGATAGTGGCAGTTGAAACACAGGCCGCAGGAGCGCCGGTTATTGCTTACGCCAAAGGTGGGGCTAGTGACACCGTTGTAAGTGGGAAGACGGGTGTACTTTTCAAAACCCAAAACAAAGAGTCTCTTAAAAACGCAATAAAGAAATTCGAAAAGATGAATTTTGATAAAGAAGAGATCCGAAAAAACGCACAAAGATTTAGCAATGAAAATTTTAGAAAAGAACTTAAAAAGGTCATAAATGGTATCGTGAAATGATTTTTGATATGATTTTGGATACAAAAGCTAGAGACTAAAATGGCAGACGAAGCATACAAAAACCACTTACATGCACTCATCTTGGCTGGTGGTGGGGGAACAAGGCTTTGGCCCAAGTCGCTAAACAAGACTCCAAAACAATTTCTAAGACTCTTCGGAGGAAAGACCTTAATGCAGATAACCACGGAGCGGTTTAGAAATATCTTGCCGTGGGAGAAAATTTACTGTGTAACTGTTTCTGAAGAATACAAAAAGGAAATACTAAAAGAAATTCCTGAATTTATTCCAGAGAACATCATTGTTGAACCCGCAAGGCGTGAAACCGGCCCGGCACATGGCCTGGGCGCTGCATATATTCACCAAAAAGACCCCGACGCGGTAATAATTACTGAAGCAGCAGACAGGCTTGTTAAGCCTACTATGAGATATTTGGCCACCCTTAAGGCAGCTGCTAAATATGCTTACGAAAACAAAGCCCTGGTTGCTCTTGGAGTGGACCCAAGATACCCGCACACTGGTTTGGGACACATTAAAAAAGGCAAGAAAGTTGCCACAATCAAAGGGATTCAGTTTTTTAAGTTGGAGAAATTCGTTGAAAAACCGGAGCTTGATTTAGCTAAGAAATATACGCACTCAGGTGATTATTATTGGAACGCTGGGGAATTTGTTTGGAAGGCAGAGACACTTTTGGGGGAGCTCAAAGAACACGCACCAGATATTCACAAACTTTTGGAAGAGATAGCGGGGCACATTGGGACAAAGGAAGAGAAAAGTAAGCTTAAAAGTATTTACGAAAAAATGCCAAAGATTGCTATTGACTACGCTATTGCCGAGAAATCTAAAAACTTTGTTGTTGTTTTTGGCAATTTCTTCTGGACAGATATTGGAGATTGGAAAGAAGTTTGGGAAAACTTACTAAAAGACCACCAGGGGAATGTCATTATAGACGGGGAATCCCCTGGGGGTGAGGTTATAAATATAGACACAACAGACGCCTTAATACACACAGATGGAAGACTCGTTGCAGTTGTTGATGTCGATAACTTGGTTGTTGTTGACACCAAAGACGCCCTGCTTATTACCTCAAAAAGTAAGGCGCAAAGCGTTAAAAAAGTGGTGGAGAAGCTTAAAGAAGAAAAAAGGACAGAGCTTCTTTAGCTTGTTTCACTACTATATGCTAAAATCCTGCCCAAAATGTATTACGGACTAGTTAAAAGGATAATTGACTTCACTGGGGCACTTTTTTTGCTGATTCTTTTTTCGCCAATTCTTGTTGTTGCGGCAACCGCAATCAAGTTAAGTTCTAAGGGACCAGTCTTGGCGGATATCCCCAAAAGAGTCGGCAAAAATGGCCGGCTCTTTCGCCTTTATAAGTTTAGAAGCATGATTGTTAATGCTCACAAACTAATGAAAACAGACCCCAAGTTTAAAAAACTCTATCAAGAATACAAGAAATCAAGTTATAAACTACACGAAGATCCACGAGTTACAAATATAGGTAAAATTATAAGAAGATATTCAATAGATGAAATGCCGCAATTAGTTAATGTTTTGAAAGGTGAGATGAGTCTTGTTGGCCCCAGGGCATACTATCCCGATGAACTAGAAGAGCAACAAAAAAAGTATCCGCACACAAAGAAGCTGGTTCGGGAGACTCTCTCTGTAAAACCCGGCATTACTGGTTTTTGGCAGGTTAGCGGAAGAAGCGAGGTTAACTTTGACAAAAGGATAGAGATGGACGCTTACTATGCAAGAAAGAAATCTGTTCTTTTTGACATACTTATTATTTTAAAAACGCCTTGGGCTATGCTCTCCGGAAAAGGTGCTGTTTAGTTTTGCTTCTTAAATGTAGTAATATTTTAAAGTATGCCCGACGACGACATTAAGCAAATTAAGCCAGACACAAGCCCCGCCCAAGAACAGAAAGAATCTGCAGGGCAGGACCCATTAATTCCAAAGATTAACCCCAAGACCACAGAGCCTTTGGAGGAAGAGGTTGCTGAAGAAGAAAAGGCTGAAACAGTTATGCAAGCGGCCCCCGAGAGTAAAAAAAGAAGGATAAACTTTTCAGGATTTCTTAAAAACAAACGCACCAAGTGGGCGGCAGGAATATTGCTGCTTTTGTTGCTGCTTATTTTGATTCCTTCAGTTCTTGTATACACAAAAGCAAAGAGTTTTTATAAAGAGGCACAGGAACTTCAAGTGGCGGCACAAAGTCAGGACCTGGTTCAAATGCGTACACAGCTGGCGGAGACAAAAGGTTCTTTAAGTAGCCTGCAGTCTACATACAAACTTATTACCTGGACGAAATTCATACCTTTCTTGGGAGGTTATACGCGAGATGGCGCGCATGCACTGAACGCTGCCAGTCATGGTTTTGAGGCCGGGGAAATACTTTTAGACACCATTGAGCCTTATGCAGATCTTTTGGGTCTAAATGGAGCAAGCGAAGAGGTTGCGGGGAGTGGAGAGAAGACAACACAAGAAAGGATCGATTTTATTGTTAAAACATTGCCAGACTTGGTTCCCAAGATGGACAACCTTTCTTCAAAGATGGTAGCGGTGAATGCTGAGATAAGCGAGATTAACCCCTCAAGATACCCGGAAAAGTTTAGAGGCCAACCGGTTCGGGAACAAATAAGAAAAGGTGTTGAGCTGGTGGGGACGGCAAGTAGGTTGGTTGCTAATTCTAGACCCTTGATCGAACAGTCGGAATATCTCTTGGGAGTTGATGGAACTAGAGTATACCTAGTTCTTTTTCAAAATGACAAAGAGTTAAGGCCGACGGGGGGTTTTATGACGGCCTATTCCATCATGGATGTTGAGGACGCCCGATTTGAGCCAGTGTCTTCAAATGACATTTACAACCTTGATGCACAGTATAACCCCCACGAACCAGCACCTGACCCAATTGTTGAGTACATAAAAGGACCTTACATAATTGACCAGAGCATAAGACTTAGAGACATGAATTGGTCCCCGGACTTCAAAGAATCAATGGAAGGTTTTGCTGAAGAAATTGAGGACTTGGGTATAGATGAGATAGACGGGATAATTGCCGTGGATACACAGCTCCTTGTTTACTTATTAGATGCCATTGGGCCAATTGGTGTTCCAGGTTTTGGCAACTTTAGCACAGAAATAATTCCAGAATGTAATTGCCCGCAGGTTATTTATGAACTGGAAAGTTTTGCAGATATTGAAGGGCCCATTGTTTGGGATCCGGTAAGTGGTGAAATTGTTTACAGCCCGCCAAACACAGACAATAGAAAGAAAATAATTGGGCCTTTGATGAATTCAATTATGGCAAATGCCCTAGGACAACCCAAAGAAAAATTACCAGAACTTTTTGAAGCAGCATTTAAGTCTGTTATAGAAAAACATGTGCTTTTTTACCTATTAGACGAGGATGCTCAAGCAGCAGTTGAAGCCTTTGGTGTTGCCGGGAGAATGGATGAATTCGCTGGAGATTATTTACATATAAATGACGCCAATTTAGGTGGAAGGAAAAGCAATCTTTATGTAACACAAGAGGTTGAGCAAGATATTGAAATTGCAGGGGATGGAACTGTTACAAAAACTGTGACTATCACTTACAAAAACCCTGAAAAGCACGACGGGTGGCTAAACTCCGTGTTGCCCAACTGGGTAAGGGTATATGTCCCGCAGGGGTCAAATTTGATAGATGTAAGTGGCCTAGAGGAAAAGGAGGAGCCGTATGAAGAGTTTGGTAAAACGGTCTTTGCTGGGTATTTTGAATTGAGGCCAGAAGGTGTTGCAAAAGTAACTCTTACCTACACTCTTCCACAGAAGTTTGACGACAACTACAGCCTCTTTATTCAAAAGCAACCAGGTAAACACATGCCGCTTTATATAATGAATGTGGATGAAGCACTGGATGAGTTTTTCCTCAAGACAGACAAGGAACTTAACTTCAGAATATAAGTACCGGAACGGCTTTTAGCGGCTGTGGTTTGTTCCGTGGTGTTACTTTAGACTACCCGTTTTTCTTGGCGGTTTGACAATCAGGGCAACAAAAAGCGCAATGATTACAAGCGGAATGGGTGCGATGAATAAAGCAAATAGTGTGCCATATATTTCTTTGCTCGTAATCCATAAGAATATTGTTTTGTCCTTTTCAATTAGAAACCCGAGGTAAGAGTGAGCATACGCAAGTGCAATAGCATGACTTAGCTTCGCATTGTTTCTTAGCCTTACTAAGACGGTTGAAATAACAAAGACCACGATTCCGCTAAGTAATCCGACAGAAATAGATTGGAGCAGGCCCAGTGTTTTAAGGAGTACCCCAAAAAGCAGAGAAAGCGAAAAGATATATAGTGTGCCTGCGAAAACTGGGTGCATGCTATGCCTCTTCATAGTTACAATGGTATCACAGGCTTGAGTGCTCTGAATAAATTTTTCCTCAAAACAGACAAGGAGCTTAACTTCAGGGTCCAAAACCGTATCGAGAGTCGCGTAGCACGCTTCACCCTACCGATTAAACAGTTTCTGTTATGTATAATGAATTTTGATGCTTGGTTTATTAAAGAACATAGTGACTTACTCCAAAAGATTTTTCGGATGGGTGTTTGCAACAAACAAGAGGAAGATGACTTTTTGGCTAATCGCTGCGCTACTAGGAGTGTGGCAAGTGAGTTCTTTCTTGAGTCCGGACTGGGAGCTTGAAGTTGAGACTCCTCAAAAAAGCTCTGTAACAGAAAGTGTAATTGCAGCTGGCGAAGTTAGCGCCGAAAAGTTCGCTGAGTTGACCTTCTTGGCAACCGAAAACATAAGCGAGATTTTTGTAGAAGACGGCGCTCAGGTTAAGAAAGGCGAGCTAATAGCACGCCTTGATACCACGAGCCTTTATCAATCTTACCTGTCAGCCGAGGCCGAACTTAAAGACAAACAAGCAACTCTGGATCGCGTTTACGACGACTTGAAGGGCAAGGAAACGAGCGAGTCATTTACAGAGAAGGAGACAAGAGTTTCGGCAGAAACAAGTAAAGATAAGGCCTACAGGGCTTTTGTGATTGCACAGAAAAACTTAGCAAATGCATCCTTGAACGCACCCTTTGATGGTATCGTAAATTACAACCTCGGAACTTCATTGGGAGAGCTCAGTCTGACTACAAAGCCTACCTTCACAATTGTTGATCCTACTACCATCTATTTTGAAGCAGAGGTTGGTGAGCTGGAGGTTTCTAAGATAAGACCAGGGACAAAGGTGGAGATAACTCTAGATGCGTTTTCTGACAGAACTTTCGAGGAAGAGGTTCTTTCTGTGGGTTTTGTTAGTGTCACCACTTCAACTGGAGGCACGGCTTACAGGGTAAAAACGGGCTTAGAAAAAGATGGGGAAGTACTTCGGCCTGGGATGAACGGCGATGCGGAGTTTGTCTTGAGCGAAAAGGAAGATGTTTTATTAGTCCCCCTCACCGCAATTGTCGAGGAGGAAGATGAGACCTACTTGTGGGTCATAAGAAACGGGCTTGCCAAAAAAGTTCAGGTTGAAACGGGAATATCCTCTATCAACGAAATAGAAATAGTTAGTGGACTGGAGGGTGCAGAGAAGGTGATTATACGGCCTCCACAAGACATTGCCGAAAATGACCGAGTAAAAGTTATCTAAGCCCCATGGCGATAATTAACATCAAAGATGTAACAAAAACCTATGTTTTGGGCGAGGAGGTTGAGGTTCACGCGCTAAAGGGTGTGAACCTTTCAATTAAAAAAGGCGAGTTCACTTCGATTATTGGCTCTTCGGGTTCCGGCAAGTCTACTCTTATGCACATAATGGGCTTATTGGACAAGCCCACTTCAGGAGGCGTTTGGTTTTTAGACAAAAAGGTTTCTAGCCTGGATGATGACCAACTAGCTGGTCTAAGAAACGAACACATAGGCTTTGTTTTTCAGTCTTTTAATCTTTTACCTAGGACTACTGCGCTTGAAAATGTGGCTTTACCTCTGGTTTATGCAGGGGTGGGTGAAAAGGCGCGCCTGAAAAAAGCGAAAGAGAAACTCGAACAAGTTGGTCTTGGGGATAGG
>CALEZE010000018.1 GCA_937928235.1 uncultured bacterium
GTACTGATTACTTGACAAAGATTCTTCTTGGCATATACAATTCCCTCTGTAACATGAATTTTCAGCCTCTCACTGGTTCTGCCGCCAAGAACTTCATTAAGAAGTCTTGACAGGTGTTTGGCTAAGGTTAAACAGCCAAACATCCTCTCCAGCAGGGAGGAATTTTTTTTGGCAATAAACGATTAAAACAATGACAAATAACAAAGTACAAGTAACAAAAGAGGGCTTTGAAGCCTTAGAAAAAGAGCTTAATGAGTTGGTAGATGTAAAAAGACCAAAACTTGTTGAGCGACTTTCCAATGCAAGAAGTGAGGGAGATCTCTCTGAAAATAGCGATTACACAAACGCTAAAGAGGAGCTTGAGTTTCTAGATGGCAGGATTGCGGAACTTCAGCATGTTGTTAAAAACGCCGAGGTGGTTTCTGGAAACGGTGCCTCCAAAGGTGAAGTTGCACTTGGTTCCAAAGTGATTGTTAAACAAAACAGCAACGAGCACACATTCCACATTGTTGGAGAGTGGGAGGCAGACCCTGCCGAGAAAAAGATTTCCCATACTTCTCCCTTGGGACAAGCCTTGGTAGGTAAGTCTAAGGGCGAGAAAGTTGAAGTCGAAGCCCCTGCGGGAAAACTAGTGTACGAAGTTTTGAAAGTACACTAAACTAAGAAACAATAATTTACTTTAACCTCCCGCTGCGGGAGGTTTTTTGTTAAACTTGGAAAATGGCACAGCAAAGACTAGACGAAATACGAAAGGTAAGAATAGAAAAACTGGAGAAACTCCAAGAAAAGGGTATTAACCCTTACCCCTCTACTGTAGCTGGTAAACCGCTACCGATTAGTGATGCACAAAGCAAGATGGGCAAAAAAGTGGGCGCTGTTGGCCGCGTGATGGGCTGGAGAGGTCACGGCAATGTTGTTTTTGCTGACTTAAAAGACGAAAGCGGCCAAATTCAGCTATGGTTCCAGAAAGACAATCTCAAAAAAAATTATGAACTTGTAAAACTCTTGGATATTGGGGATTTTATATATGCGGAAGGGGAAGTTACTAAAACAAAGGCAGGCGAAACAAGCATTGATGTTTCAAAAGTCCAGCTTCTCACAAAATCCATTCGCCCGCTTCCCTCAACTTGGTACGGGCTAAAAGATGAAGAGGCAAGGTACAGACAGCGATATGT
>CALEZE010000019.1 GCA_937928235.1 uncultured bacterium
TAGTAAACTTTCTGCTTTTGTTTTCTGCCGGTTAATTCAACATCTCTAGCATTTACAACAACAACATAGTCTCCCATGTCCATATGTTTTGCAAAGACAGGTTTACCCTTACCCATTAAAAGTTGAGCAATCTCACTTGCAGCCCTTCCTAGCACGCGCCCTTTGACATCAATTAAGTGCCAATCCCTTTGAATATCTTTATGTTTAGGTTGAAAAGTTTTCATTATTTCTTATCTGCTTTCTTTGTTGTCTTCTTTGTCTCTTTAGTTTTCGTGGCTTTGTTTGTGGCCTTCGCTTTTTTGGTTTCTTTTTTGGGTTTTTCTTCTTTTTCTTTTATCTCATTCGTCCAAGAAAGACTTACCATTTCTGCCATGTCGCCCTTCCTTCTACCAAGATTTATTGTTTTGGTGAAACCGCTATTTCTGTCTGCAAGGCTCGGGACAATGACCTCAAAAAACCTCTTGGTGACCTTAGACTTATTTCCCATAATGGCATAAACGCGCCTGTTGTCTGCCACTTGGTTTTTCTTCGCAAGCACAACAAGCCTGTCCACCATAGGCTGGACTGCTTTAGCCTTAGTCCTTGTAGTCTTTATCTTTCCGTGCTCGACAAGCTCCCACACAAGCCCTCTAAAGAGGGCTCGTCTGGAATCCCTTTCTCGAGACAGCTGTTTTCCGTATACTCTCTTCTTCATTTAACTCTTTAGCTCTATATCTTTCTCTCCTAAAGCTGCTTCGACTATTTTGACAGACTTCTCTCCCAGGTTACGAACTTTTACAAGTTCTTCTCTTTCTGCCTGAGCTAGATCTGTGACAGTTTCATATCCTGCCTTCACTAGCGCATTGGCAACTCTGGTCGGAAGACCTATCTCCTCGACTGAGAGCCTGCCCGCCTGACCTAAGCCATTTGCGTCTTCGCTCTCTTCTTTTTTCTTCTCAACCTTTTTTGGAGAAACTATTTGCTTAAAGTAAGCAACCAGTGTATCTGCGGCGAAAACAAGTGCGTCATTTGCAGCTGTTGTGCCGTCAGTCCAAATCTCCAAAACCAACTTGTCATAGTTGGTTAGTCGACCAACACGAGTTTCTTCTACTCTGTAGTTAACTCTCTTAATAGGTGAGAAGTGAGCATCCAAAGGAATTAATCCAATCTCTTTGGCGTCCCTTTCGTCGGAAGATGTGTAACCTGTCCCAGTTTCTATCTCTAGTTTTGCCTCTAGTTTTGAGCCTTTGTTGAGCGTAGCTAAGATAAGGTCGGGGTTAACAACTTCAACACCCGCCCCAATCTCTATGTCCTTAGCTCGAACTTCTCCCGGCCCCTTAGCAGAGATACTAGCCTTAATTGTTTTGTCTTGACCTTCTTTAACAGAAAATCTGACTTTCTTAAGGTTCAATACAAATTCCACAATATCCTCCTTCATCCCTGAAAGGGTAGAGAATTTGTGCTTAACTCCTGCTATTTTGACCGAGGTAACAGCCGCACCAGGCAAACTGGTTAGAAGAACACGCCTAAGCGAGTTCCCCAAAGTGTAACCATATCCCCTTTCTAAAGGAGATATAGAAAACTTGGCATAGTTATCCCTTTCTTCTTCTGTTTTTATTTCAAACATTGGTTCATTCATATTTATCACCTCCTTCGCTTACTAACTCTTAATCAAATATTCTAACTCTTTACGGTGCCCGCGTTAGTATAAAGCTATCGCGAGTAAGAAGCAAAGCTTCCTTGCTCCCTAGCGAGAGTAAGAAGCAAAGCTTCCTTGCTCCCTATCGGGAGTAAAACTCTACTATATCTTGTTCTGAAATTGGTTCTTGAATTTCCTCTCGTTTTGGCATTCTCTTAACTTTTCCAGCCGCCGCTTTTCTCTCAAGCCAGGCAGGGACCTTAACCTCTTTGGCTCCTAGGAGTTTTTTAACAGTTGGCATCTCCATGGCTGTTTTTGTAAGTGTAATAGTTTCACCCTCTTTTGTTTGATAAGACGGTATGTTTACCTTTTTGCCATCGACAAACACTTGCTTGTGTGAAACAAGCTGCCTTGCTGCCGGACGAGTGGGCGCAAAGCCTAGCCTGTAGACAACATTGTCAAGGCGTCTTTCAAGTAAAACGAGTAGCGCCTCTCCTGTATTTCCCATACCCTTAAGCGCGTGGTTGACATACTTTCTGAACTGGCGCTCCATAATTCCATACATCCTTTTCACTTTTTGCTTTTCTCTTAATTGTCTCCCGTATTGAGATGGTCTTCTTGATCCCTTTGGTCCATGTTGCCCAGGCGGAACGGTAAGCCTTGTTAGCTTCCCTCCCTTGCCGAAAAGATCTACGCCTTCTCGTCTTGATAATCTGTCTTTGGGTCCTGTATATCTAGCCATGATTTTTTTGATTAAAACTTAAACCTGTTTATGTTCTCCTCTTCTTTTTAGGTCTTGGTCCGTTATGCGGAATGGGTGTTACATCTGCAATTTGTGAAATCCTTAAGCCTGCCGCTCTAATTGCCCTTAAAGAAGCGTCTCTTCCTGGGCCTGGGCCTTTTACATAAACTTCAACCTCTTTCAGGTCAAACTTCCCTTTCGCTTCGTCTAAAACTTTCTCAACTGCTGTTGTTGCTGCAAAGGGAGTAGACTTTCTTGTCCCTTTAAAACCAGCCTTTCCGGCAGATCCCCAAGAAAGGGTATTGCCTTCCAAGTCAGTAATAGTCACAAGGGTGTTGTTAAACGAGGCAGAGATGTAAACTTTCCCTTGTTCTATTTTTTTTGATTTTCTCCCTTTAGAGGGGTTGTTTTTTGCCATTTTTATTCTTTACTTTTATCTCCCGGCTGGGCCATCTTTGTAAGAGCTTCTTTCTTAAAGGCTCCCACGGTTTTTCTTTTGCCTCTCTTTGTGCGTGCGTTTGTTTTAGTCCTTTGTCCTCGGGCTGGTAATCCCTTCGCATGTCTTTGCCCCCTATAAGAGCCTGTTTGCTGCAAGCGCTTTACGCTTGCGCGAACCTGTCTCATTAGTTCCCCTTCAATAGGATACTTTTCTATTTCGCTTGCAAGCTTTGCAACCTCGTCGGGTGAAAGATCAGCAACTCGTTTTGATTTTTCGACTTTTGTTGAATCTAAAATTTCCTCTGACAACGACCAACCAACGCCCTTTATTCTTGTGAGCGCAAAGTCTACTCTCCACTTATCTTGTAAATCAACTCCTGCTATTCTTGCCATAATTAATTATCCCTGACGCTGTTTGTGCCTAGGGTTTTTACAAATAACATAAAGCACACCTCGTCTTTTGACGATTCTGCAATCGCGACATCTTTTTCTAACAGATGAATCTACTTTCATATATATAAATCTTTCTAAAAATCGGGCAAGAGGAATTAGAGTTTCTTAACTATACGACCACGGCTGTCGTCGTAAGGTGTTATTTCAACCTTAACTCTATCACCGGGGAACACGCGTACATAAGACCTTCTCATCTTCCCTTTTAAGGTGGTAAGAACAAGACTCTTGTCTTCCAGCTCAACACGGAACATCGTGTTGGGAAGAGCCTCTATAATCGTCCCTACTACCTCTTTGTTTCCTCCTTTGTCTGCCATTTCAAACTGCTTATTTTGTCAAAAGAAGAGGACCGCTTGCCATCGAGGCTACGGTCTCTTCGAAAAGCGCTGATATTTTACCATCCTGAGTTGAAATTGTCCATCCGTCCGTGCCTATTTCTATCCCAGCCTTGCCTTGAGCGTACATTACTTCTATCGCGAGCGTCATTTCTTCGCTAATTATTGGGCTTTCCTCTCTCTTTCCACTCGTAAAACAGGGGATTGCCGGCTCCTCGTGTAGCTTTTCCCCTATACCATGGCCAACGAGCGCCTTAATGGCGGTTGCGCCGTTTTTTTTCAATGTCTCCTCAATGGCCTTGGAGATATCGTAAATTCTGTTGCCAACTTTTGCCTGGGATATACCAGCCTCAAGCGCCTCTTTGCCAACTTTTAAAAAGCGTGCGTCTTTTGAAGAAGGTTTTAAACCAATACTAAAGGATGTGTCCGTGTGATAACCCTTATAAAACATACCTACATCGACACTAACAATATCCCCTTTCTTAAATACTAATGTTTCCTTCGGAATGCCATGAACGACCCCTTCGTTCACATTTACACAAGTCGACCACTCGTAGTTCTCAACCATTTTAAAAGAGGGTTCTCCTCCCGCTTTTTTAATTAAACGCTCAGCTAAATCATCTATTTCTTTTGCGGTCACCCCAGTCTTCACCTGTTTTTTTAATTCAGCTTTTATTCCGGCCAGCCTTTGGCCACCTTCACGCATGGCTGCAATTTTCTCAGAAGTCTTACTCATTGATCCTTTCTAGGGAGGCAACTATGTCTTCGAAAATTTCATCAATTTCCCTTTCTCCGTCCACGGTAATAAGAGTGCTTTCTTCCTCTAAAACACTTGCAATTGGGGCGGTTTCTTCGTGATAGATAGAAAGCCGGGTCTTTACCGCCTCCTCTTTATCATCCTCCCTTTGTTCAAGCCTAGAGACATCCACTTCTGGACCAGGTGGGTTAGTTAGTAGGTTGTACGTTTTTCCTGTTTTAGGGTCTTTTCTGCGCCCGGAAAGCCTGCGGACAGACTCCGTATCGCTAATGTTAATCAGAATCCCTACATCTATTTTTTTGCCTTTGCTGGCAAGCCAGTCTCTCAGAAGATTGTGCTGGTTCATGTTTCTTGGGAAACCGTCAAAAATTATGTCGTCAAATTTATTCCTCTCCTCTAAAAACCCAGCCACAATGTCCATGGTTACTTCGTCGGGCAAAAGCTCTCCTTCTTTGTTAACCACCTCGTCAATTTCTGGGCGTGTCTTAGCTACTTCTCGAAGCAACTCTCCAATTGAGAAATGCATTAGTCCGAACTTTTCTGCGAGCTTTCTTGCCTGGGTTCCCTTCCCAGACCCCTGTGGGCCAAATATAACTATATTCATTTATCTTATGAAGCTTTCGTACCTCTTCATCACAAGTTGTGCTTCAAGTTCTCTTGTCACCTCAAGAATAACTGAAACAACAATGAGTATGCCTGTACCTCCAATCGCCAAGTTTGCAACACCAATAGCCGACTGGAAAAACGAAGGTAGGATTGCAACAAGCCCCAAGAAAGTCGCGCCGACAAGGGTGATTCTGTTCAAAACAAAATTCAAATATTTTGTAGTTTGAGACCCTGGTCTTATGCCCGGAATGAATCCGCCGTTCTTTTGAAGGTTTTCAGAAATTTTTTCTGGGTTGAAAACCACTGCGGTATAAAAGTAAGTAAACCCAAAAACTAAAAGGAAATAAACCGCGTTATAGGTAAACGATTGTGGGTTGAAGGCTGTTGCCAGAAATCCTGCTATTTCTGCAACTTTAGGATGCGAAACATTGGCAAGCACTTGGCTAAGCAAGGATGGCAAAAGAACTAGCGAAACAGCAAAAATAATTGGTATGACTCCAGCCTGATTGAGTCTTAATGGTAAATAGCTTTTGGTTGTACCTGCCTGCTTTAGACGCCTTGCATAATTTACCGGGATTTGTCTTGTTGCTTCGTTCATAAAAACTATTAAACCAACAATTATTGCCGAGGCAACAAGAAATATCCCTACACGCAAAATGTCTTGGCTGGTAATTATTTGCGTTGACTGACCAAGGACAACTGGAAGCCTGGCCACAATCCCCGCAAAAATAAGGAAGGATATACCATTGCTTATGCCGTACTCGGTAATTAACTCTCCCAGCCAAACGGCAAACATAGTTCCTGCAGTCATGGTCGCAACTAAACCAAGAAGCGCCAGTGGTGAAAGTTCGGGCACAACACCCTGGCTTCTTAAAAGACTGTACATTGCAAATGCTTGCATGGCTGCAAGTGGGACTGTCAAAAACCTTGTGTACTGATTAATCTTTTCCTGTCCATATTCCCCCTCCTTTGATAATTCTTCTAATTTGGGGACAACAAAGGTGAGGAGTTGAAAAATAATTGATGCGTTAATGTAGGGGCCAAGACCGAGAGCTAATATGGAAAAATTAGCAAGGGATACTCCTGAAAAGACATCCAGCAAACAAAGTAGTGGGATTTAAGCACACAAAGTTATAAGAGAACTTGTGTCAATTCCAGCTG
>CALEZE010000020.1 GCA_937928235.1 uncultured bacterium
AGTCAAAAATTGATCAAAATGTGAGAGGTTTTGGTATTTTTGAGGTAGGAAACATTCTTTTTGCGCTACTCATATTTATTTTTGGAACATTTCTGTTCCGGAAGAATCAAGAAACCACCATCGCAAGTTCTAAAATTAGATCTACAAAACCTGTCAACCTGGGGAGAAAAAACTGGCTGACAATCTCTATTGGTGTTTTTGTTGGCGTAAGCTTTGTTGTTTGGAGCGCCTTTCGTATTGTTTTTGTGACAGAGTTCCAAAAGCACTGTGAGAAACGGAAAAACTCTTTCTCCCAATACATTCACTGGTTGCACCCTTGGAAAGGGCGCGTTTCATATTGTTGACCCAAAGGAATTTAAGTATTTTATGGAGTCTTTATAGTTAAGGTGTTATTAATTTTGTAGCTAAAATGCTATTATCTTCTTGATGGACGAGCTATCCAAAAAAGAAAAAAGGGCGCTTGCCAAGGAAGAGAAGAAAAAAGCAAGAGAGAGGGGAGAAGCACTTCTTAAATTCCGCAAGTGGTTTGTTTGGGTTTTGGCAGCTTTCGGGATTTTTTATGCAGGGTACCGTTTTGTTGCTTGGTTTAATTCACCCGATACTCGTCCAGGGATTGCGGTTGAGGACATGGGTGTAGAAGACAGCACAAACATTACTGGTATTACTTACAATTCAAACCCGCCAACATCTGGTCCACATTTTCCGGTTTGGGCAAAGAGAGGGGTTTATGACAGAGTTATTTCGGATGGCCACCTTATCCACTCTCTGGAACACGGCTATATTGTTCTTAGTTACAACTGTTCACTTCTTGATTTGTCGCTTGTGCCTACAGCGTATGCACAGGAGGAATCAACCGAGAGCGCAATTCTTACTCGTATGAAGGTTGGTTTGGCGGGTGACATGGCAGCGTTTGCTCCAGAGAATGCCCCAGAGGCCGAGGTTGAATTACCGGAAGCATTTGACAGCAAAGAGTGTAGAGAGCTTGTAGGAAGCCTTTCTAGTTTCCTGAATGACTGGGAGAGGA
>CALEZE010000021.1 GCA_937928235.1 uncultured bacterium
GGTCTTTCCAAAATTACTAAAACTTTTTTTTGATGAAGACCTGACGCTTCTTGAAGTTAACCCCTTAGTTTTTGACAAAGATGGCAAACATTTCGCACTTGATGCAAAAATAAAGATAGATGACTCAGCACTCGCAAGGCACCCTGCCTGGGATTTTCCTCCGAGAGCCGTTGCCGGCCATACTCCAACAAAAAGAGAGGTCGTAGCAAAGAAAATTGATGAGGGTGACCACAGAGGAACTGCAGGATCGGCCTACTTCGATTTGGAGGGGGACATTGCCGTGCTTGCTTCTGGGGGTGGTGCCTCTCTAACCGCGATGGACGCTTTAATTGCTGCGGGAGGAAAACCCGCAAACTACACGGAGTACTCAGGAAATCCGCCAAAAGAAAAAGTGGAAAAGCTTACAAAAATAGTTCTTTCCAAAGAAGGAATTAATGGACTTTGGGTTGTGGGCGCTGTTGCCAATTTTACCGATATTTACGAGACACTTTTGGGGTTTATTGAAGCCCTAAGGAAGGTGGAGCCAAAACCCAAACTCCCAATTGTCATAAGAAGAGGTGGCCCAAGGGACAAAGAGGCTTTTGAAATGCTTAGGAAGGTTAAGGATTTTGACCTTCACCTTTATGGAGAAGAAATATCAATTGCAAAGTCGGCCGAAATTATGACTAAACTGGCTAAAAAATATGCTACTTCTACCTAAAAACGCAAAACTTATTGGGCAAGGTATTACCGGGGGAGAAGGCTCCACGGCGCTGCCCTGGATGCTTGATTATGGAACAAGAATTGTTGCCGGTGTTACTCCAGGCAAGGGTGGACAGGAGCTAGAAGGTGTCCCAATTTTTAACACAGTAAAGGAAGCAGTTGGTGCGGTTGGTGAAGTTGATGGGTCCGTCCAGTTCGTACCACCAATTCACACAAAAAGGGCGGTAGAGGAAGCCTTAGAAGAGGGCTTGAAATTTGTTCTCATCGGGGCAGAGAAAGTTCCTGTGAGGGATTCGGCATATATTTATGCTCTTGCCGAAAAGAAGGGGGCGTCTGTCGTTGGACCTGCTTCTGTTGGAATTGTTAATCCACACAGGAGACTTAAAATCGGCTCAATTGGCGG
>CALEZE010000022.1 GCA_937928235.1 uncultured bacterium
CAAAGAAAGTTCAAGAAATATCACTCGAAGTTTATAAACTTTTAAAGTGCAGGGGGTTTGCAAGGATAGATTTTATGCTAAATAAGCGCGGTGAGCCTGTTGTCCTTGAGATAAATACCGTTCCAGGTCTAACACCAATGTCATTAATGCCAAAGGCGGCGAAGGCTGCAGGGCTAAGCTATGCTAGGTTTTTAGACAAAATTATCCAGTATGCTACTAAATAAAAGACCTTACAAAACATGGGTAGAAATTTCCCGGAAGGCATTACTACATAACCTATCTGTTTTTAGAAAAATTGTTGGTGATAAAATAATAATGGCTGTAGTTAAGGCGGAGGCTTACGGACATGGGCTGGTGGAAGTTGCTTCGGTCCTGAAGGAAAAAATCGACTGGTTTGCCGTTGATAATTACGAAGAAGGTTTGAGACTAAGAGCACAAGGTATTAAGAAACCAATTTTGGTTCTTGGTTATACCCCCTTGGATAGATTAAAAGAATCAATAGAAGCAAATCTTTCGCTTACAGTCTATGATGAGCGGACCATCAAAAAATTAATATCACTCAAGTCTTCCAAAGCAAAACTACATCTAAAAATTGAGACAGGGTTAAACAGACAGGGCTTAGGTAGTAAAGAGGCCTCAAAACTGGCAAGACTTATACTGAAACATTCCGAAATACTGGAAATTGAGGGTCTTTCAACACACTTTGCTAACATCGAAGATACGACAAGTCCTCAATTTGCCCAAAAGCAGCTAGGAGAGTTTAGGAAGACCATTAAGATTTTAGAAGAGAATGGTGTTAAGCCTGCTGTGACTCACTGTGCTGCAAGTGCCGCGACACTGCTTTATCCTGAAACACATTTCGATTTAGTAAGAGTTGGAATCTCTATTTACGGCTTGTGGCCGTCAGAAAAAACACAACAAGCAGTGAACGGGAAAATGGATCTAAGCTTAAAGCCTGTTTTGTCGTGGAAGAGTATGGTGGCTCAAGTCAAATGGGTGGATAAGGGGGATTCTATTGGCTATGACAGGACCTGGTTTGCCCCCAAGAAGAGCAAAGTAGCGGTAATTCCTGTTGGATACTCAGACGGTTATGACAGAGGTTTTTCCAACAAAGCCAGGGTACTAATTAACGGTAAATACGAACCGGTTGTGGGAAGGGTTGCCATGAACATGATAGTTGTTGATGTAACAAAAGCGGGGCATGTAAAGAGCGAGAGTGAAGTAGTTTTGATAGGCAAACAAAAAGAATTGGAGGTAAATACAGAGGAGCTGGCACAACACTCTGGGACGATAAACTATGAAATTGTTTCTAGGATAAATCCGAATTTGCCGCGTATAATTGTTTAGCCATGCAAAAACCAAAAGGATTTAAACAAATTGTTATACACCCGATAAAACGAAGGGTGGCAAAGTACTATTTATTGTTTTTAAGGAGGCTTTTTGGGCTAAAAGTAATAGGAATTACAGGAAGCGCCGGGAAAACTTCGACCAAGGAGATGTTGGCGTCCATCCTTAGCCTTAACGGAAACACTGTCAAGAGTCGCGCAAATATTGATCCTGTCTACAATATTCCAACCACCATCTTGAAATGTACCCCTTGGACTCGGTATTTAGTTTTAGAGATGGGTGTAGAGTTCAAGGGTGAAATGAAATTTTACTTGTGGCTTGCAAGGCCAGATGTTGGAGTTATTACAAATATATACCCAACTCACACAGAATTTTTTGGGAATGTTGATGGAGTGTTTGCAGAGAAAAAACAATTGGTCGAGGGCTTAAGCGAAAACGGCATTGCCGTGCTTAATGTTGAGGACAAAATTCTAAAGAAATTAAAAAATAAATTAAAAGCGAAAATTGT
Organism: uncultured bacterium; assembly: GCA_937928235.1. GTDB lineage: Bacteria > Patescibacteriota > Microgenomatia > UBA8517 > UBA8517 > CALEZE01. Next base: position 1,856 of record CALEZE010000022.1, read on the forward strand.
TTGGTACGGAAAAGGCACAAAGATTAATTCCAAAAAAGAAAAACCATCCGGAACAATTCGCAATTTCCAATTATTTTTGGGAGGAAAAAAGATAGAGGTTAACCTCCCTGTCTTGGGTAGAAAGTTTGTTTCAAACGCATTGGCTGCTGCAGCGGTAGCGAAACATTTTGGGGTTTCCAACACAAAAATAAAGAAGGGCCTAGAAACTTTTGATGTTCCCGAACACAGAATGAGAATTATCAAACACCCATCTGGTGCGATGATTCTTGATGATTCTTACAACAACAATCCTGTGGCAGCCGAGGAAGCACTCAAGGCATTTCACGAAATTTCGAAAGGCAAAGAAAGGATTGTTGTAATGGGTGATATGTTGGAGCTTGGTAGCATTGAAGAACAGGCCCACAATGATCTAGGCGAGAAACTTGCTAGGCTGGATTTAAGCTACTTGGTAGGCGTGGGTCCTGCCTCGAAAGTTATGATTAAAACGGCTAAGAGCAAACTTAAAGATAAGGCAGTTTGGGCCCAGGATTACAAAGAAGCTTACAAAATGATTGAAGGGAAGCTCTCAAAAAACACAGCACTTTTAGTGAAAGGGTCGCGCAGTATAAAAATCGAAAAACTCATAGACAAATTGTCTTA
>CALEZE010000023.1 GCA_937928235.1 uncultured bacterium
TAAAATGAAAATTATCAAAACACTTCTTACTTTCCTTGTCTCACTCTTTTTGTTTGCGACCGGTGCTCATGCGCAAGAAAACGCCTCCTTCCAAGAAGAAGTTTTGGAGGGAGAAGTCGTCCAAATAATTGACGAGGGAGAAATAATTGAGGGCGGCCAAAAAAGCGCTTACCAAACTCTTTCGGTACTCATCACACATGGTTCAATTGAGGGCAGCACCATTACTATTGAAACCGGTGCTTTTCAGATAGCTGGTACAAGGCAATATGAAGTGGGAAACAAAATACTTGTCACTTACACGAAAACACCCGGTGGAGACACCTTTTTTACAATCAGCGATTTTGTAAGACGAGAGGGCCTTCTCTATCTTGCTATCCTCTTCGTTTTACTGGCCATCCTAATCGGCGGAAAATGGGGAGCCTTCTCAATAATTGGAATGGCATTTTCCTTCCTTGTAATTTTTAAGTTTATTCTCCCCCAAATACTTCTGGGCCAAGATGCCGTTGTTATGTCTATTTTGGGCTCAATAGTAATTGTCCCTGTAACTTTCGGGCTCTCTCATGGCATTAGCAAAAAAACTCTGGTTGCAGTTGTAGGAACCATTACGACCCTCGTATTAGTGGGGGTCTTGGCAAGTTTCTTTGTGGACCTTACCCATCTAACAGGTTTTGCATCTGAGGAGGCAGGATTTCTTCAACTTGATCTTGGAAATGTCATAAACATGAAGGGTCTTCTTTTGGCAGGAATTATCATTGCCTCCCTGGGAATTTTGGATGACATAACCATCTCCCAGGCAAGCGTGGTCCGAGAGATTAGTCTCGCAAACAAAAAGCTAAAAGCAGGCGAGCTTTTTACCAGAGCCATGCGTGTCGGGAAAGATCATATCTCGTCCCTTGTTAACACGCTTATATTAGTTTACACGGGTGCCTCTCTTCCCCTCTTTCTTCTCTTTGTAAATAACCCCAGACCATTTAGTGAAGTTATTAACTATGAAATTGTGGCAGATGAAATAGTAAGGACGCTTGTTGGAAGTATGGGAATAATTCTGGCGGTGCCCATAACCACAGTTCTAGCGGCATATTACTTAAAGTCCTCAGGTGCGGGAACGAAGAAACATTAGTGTCTTTTGGGAGGCGCCTTCAAGCACCATCTCTAGGTCTTTTTCATATGTGTTTTCTCGCAAATCCATCAATCCCGATATTGTTGCTGCGAGAAAAACATCGCCAGCATTTGTTGTGTCGCCGTAATAAACTTCCTCCTTTGGAATCTTGTACTCCCCTGAAATAACACCACTCTCAGTTTGTAAATAAAGGCTTGCGCCTTTTTGGCCATCTGTTTCGAGAATAAAACCAACCCCCGCAAGTTTCATAAGTTCCGGAATTGTATCGATACCATCCCAATTTTTTACCAGCACCTCCACTTCGCCTTTGTTTCCCGAAAAACCAAATGCTCCGGTCGTTTTTTCTCTCAACTCTTTTATGTCTGGTATG
>CALEZE010000024.1 GCA_937928235.1 uncultured bacterium
CGCCTCTTTGACCGTAACATCCGGTAGCCCGTTTATTGCTACCACTCAAAATTCCTCAACAAGCATTACTTTTAGTGCGGGTCTGCGTTTTGGTGAAGTAATTGCTTTGTAAACGACTTTTTCGTCTTCAAGACCTGCTATGGCCAACCCCGTATCAACATCTGGGTCCTCCTCTTTAAAAAGTTCGACCAACTCATCCAAAAGATTATTATCTAGTTTTTCAGGTAACGATATTTCGCTTATTTGTACTTTTTCAAATCTTGCAAACACCTCTCCCGTTTTTAGAACATCTCGCGGGGACAGACTTTCTAATTTTTTATTTGATGAAAATTCAACTGGCATCGTAGTAATATGATTTTAGCTTTCTGGCTCTTTTGGGATGTCGCAGTCTGTGCAACGCCTCCACTTCTATCTGCCTAACTCTTTCCCTCGTAAGGTCAAAAAGCCCTCCAACCTGCTCCAATGTCTTCACGGACTTACCATTAAGACCAAACCTGTGCTCGAGCACGAGTCTTTGTACCGTGGTCAATGAATTAAGCTGCTCGTGAACTTTATCTTTTAACATAGATCCGTTCGCACTATCAACAACAGGTGGGGTCTTCTTGTCCTCCACGAAATCAGCAAGTTCTTCGGCGTCCTCTTCCTCGTTGTTTACAGGCTGGGCCAAAGACAGTGGTATCTGGCTTATCAAAAGCATATCCTTAAGATAGTTCTCTGGTATCTCTGTTTCTTCCGAAAGCTCAGTGAGTGTTGGTTTGCGTCCGAATTCTTGTTCGAGTTCCGCAGCAATACGATAAACACCCCTCAGCCTGTCGCCCATGTGAACTGGAATCCTAATTGTCCCACGAGTATCAGCCAACCCTCTTGTTATGGCTTGTCTTATCCACCAGGTGGCGTAGGTAGAAAATCTAAATCCACGCCGAAAATCGTATTTGTCTACCGCCTTCATGAGACCAAAGTTTCCCAGCTGGATTAAGTCGAGAAATGGCACACCCCTCCCCATATACTTTCTTGCTATCGAAATGACAAGTCTTGTGTTGTGAAGTATCAAAATATCCCTTGCCTCAAAAGCCGTGTCGACATCAGCCCTCAAACGGTTCGCTTTTTTACTAATATCCGAGTCAGCTATTTTGCCTTTATCAAGTTTCTCAATAGCCTTACGCCCGGCCTCAATTTTGAAGGCTAATTCCATTTCTCCCTCGTGGGTAAGAAGTGCGGTTGGTATGTCGTTGAAATAAAGTCTCACAATATCCTTAGAGTCATCAAAATCTGCGAGTCGTCCCTCGTTCCCCCCCAAGATGTCGCCTACCACCTCTGCACCCTCTTCTTCTTGGACAAACATAGCCCACTCTACATCTTTTTCATCTTGGGCTTCCTCTCCGATTGCGAGGCTCTTTAACTCGTCCTCGGCCAAAGCTAAATCTTCGTCTGTGGGTTGAAAATCGAAATTATCTTCCTGAATATCCTGCTCCGAGTCCCAGACTGGTTCGCGGTCTAGCTCTGTCATTTTTCGGCTTGTCCCGCCAATTCGTATTCCCGAAGCGCAAATGCAATTGCCCCAGGATGAATAATTTCTCTGATGTCATCAACCAAGTAGGTCTCTGATAGTTTTGGTGGAGTAAGAAGTCTCATCGTCTCTTTCTTTATTCCACCTTTCTTTGCAATACTAACCTGGACAGGAACAGTTCCTTCGTAAATTCTTAATACTGGTGAGGCTAACCATACCTTTGCAATTTCCATTTCCAAAGAGTACCCAATCCCTCCGTGCAACTGCATAGCCTCTAGAGGGTTCATTGCCGCTGTGTCACACGCTATAAGTTTTGACAGCGAAGAAAGTGCAAAAAACCTTGAGTCCCCAGAATCTTCTGCCTGTGCAGCAATGCGGGTAAGAGCTCTCGCAATTCCTGCTTGGATGCGTAAAGTATCAACGGTAGCTGAATGAACAGGAATATCTTTTAGATAGCCACCAAATGCCTTTCGTTCATATGAATATCCAAGTGCCAAATCTTGTGCACGCTGTTCAAGACCAACCCCTTGGGCTGCTATCCAGTTTCTGGAGTGCTTAAGTGTCGGGTCAAAAACACCATACCAACCTTCGTTCAATTTGCCCAGAATCGCATCCGCTGGAACAAATGTGTCCTGAAAAAGTATTTCGCAAAGTGGAGACCCGGGTTGACCTGCTTTTGGCTCAACCTTTTCAATAGATATGCCTTCCAAATCGCTATCAACCAAAAACGCAGTAATGCCATCCTCTCCGCTGTCTGGTGCCCCTGTCCTTGTTGCAACAACAAAAACATCCGCGCCATTTGCGCCCGTAATGAATCTTTTCCTGCCATTTAACACAAAACCGTTTCTTTCCTCGTCATAAATGGCTTTCAGCTGGATGTTTTTAGCGTCAGTTCCAGCATCTGGCTCAGTCAGAGCAAAAGCCGCAAAGAGTCTGCCTTCCGCCATTGCTCGCAAGTATTTCTCCTTTTGTGCTTCAGTTCCAAATCTGTTGATTTCATATGCTGTGAGTGAATTTAATACCAAAATGGAAAGCGCCAGACCTGCATGAATTCTTGCCAGCTCCTCCATTACAATTGCCTGTTCCAAATTGGTCATGGGAGTTCCCCCATATTCTTCCGAGATTTCAAGCCCCGTCAGGCCAACTTTCGCCACTTCTTGAAGAAATTCACGAGGAAAGGCTCCTGGGTCCAAACTTGCATCTTCGATGCCTTTCTTGAAGAACTCTTGTTCGCCCAAACCTCTTACCCACTCCCGAAGTTCTTTGTCACTTTCTGTTTCTTTAAACGCACTAAGAGCCGCATCAAGTTCTGCAATCTGGACCTCATATGAATCCCTTTTTCTTTCTGGACCCTGTGCCATGTCGGGATTTTACAAGAAGTTTTATAGTTTGCCAAGTAAATTTGGGGTAATTAATTTACTTTAGCCTTGCGAGGTTGGCATCAACAAGCATTGCCACCAAATCTTTAAATGAGGTTTTTGGCTCCCAACCAAGTTCTTTTTTGGCCTTTGCATAGTCTCCTACCAAAGGGCCAGTCTCTGTTGGCCTTACAAAACGCTCATCAACAACCACATAATCTTCCCAGTTTTCCCCAACATAAGAAAATGCCTCTTCTCAAAGCTCTTTTATTGTGTGTGTTTCGTTTGTGCCAACAACATAATCATCCGGCTTGTCCTGCTGCATCATAAGATACATCGCTTCAACATAGTCTCCGGCAAAACCCCAATCCCGCTTTGCATCTAAGTTGCCTAAAGCAACCTTCCCTTTTTTAATAATTTTTTTACCTTCTTCGTTCTCGTGATCATTTTTCATTATGTCCAATTTGGTGCATGCTGCATCATAATTTACTTTTTCTGTAACACATCCAAGCTACCGACGGTGTGATTCTTCATTAAAAAGTATCCCGCAGGTAATAAACATGTCGTAGCTTTCCCTGTAAATTCTTGCCATGTTGTGGGCGTAAAGCTTGGCAACAGCATAAGGGTTTGCTGGGTTGTATGGTGTTTCTTCAGTTTGAGGGATTTCTTTTACCCAACCATACATTTCACTGCTTGAGGCCTGGTAAAACTTAGCCTTTGGGACAATGTCTTTGGCGGCATCCAAAACTCTGTGTGCACCAATCGCTGTAATTTCTGCCGTGTGGACGGGTTGCTTAAAGCTTTCGCTTGGGGCGGATTGGCTGGCCATATTGTAAATTTCATCCGGCATTACCGACTTTATACAAGAGGTGATTGAAACTGGATCCAAAAGATCGGCGTAAATAAGATTTAGGCGGTGTTGGATGTGACCAATATTTGCGTACTGAAAGTGGCTGGTTTTCCTAACCATCCCAGCTACTTCGTATCCTT
>CALEZE010000025.1 GCA_937928235.1 uncultured bacterium
ACCCATAAAAAGGATTTTAGCATCATCAAACTTTCTGTCTATTTGCACTATTTGAGGAGTCCAACAAAGGGCTGCTCTTGCACCTTTAATTCTGTTGGCGGCCATGGTCACACCCGTACCACTCCAACAAAAAATCACACCTCCGTCAACTTTTCCTTCCGCAACCATTTTGCCAGCCTCCATCCCAATCTCTACCCATTTTCCGTTCTTTTCGACAAGATCTCCAAGAAGAATTAGATCATGACCTTTTGACTCCAAATACTCCAGTACAAAGTCTGTCAGTTCGGTTTTCTCGTCAGAAGCTACAACGAGTTTCATACTTGAATTATATCAAAGAGGTACTTCGTCTAATCAACAAAAGTGATTGCAGTTCCTTTCTTACCAGCTCTGCCAGTCCTACCTATTCTGTGGAGGTATACTTCATAGGATTCTGGTAACTCGTAGTTGATAACATGAGAAATGTCGTCAACATCTATTCCTCTTGCAACAACATCGGTGGCTATCAAAATGTTTACCTTTCCAACTTTAAACTGATCAAGAGCTCTTTGTCTTTGGTTTTGGCTTTTATTTCCGTGGATTGTTGCAACCTTAAAACCTTTGTCTGCAAGATCTCTGAAAAGTTTGTCGGCGCCTCTTTTTGTCCTCCCGAATACCAACACCTTTTCAAAATCTTGTTTCTCCAATAAATTTCGAAGAGTGTCTGGTTTACTTTTGCCATTTACCTTAACTATTTCTTGCTTCACATTGGCCAACATATCGTTTGATTTAACAGATATTCTAACTGGGTTTTTAGTAAATCTCTTCATAATTTCTTCTACTTCACGGCCCAAGGTAGCAGAGAAAAAGAGTGATTGTCTGTTGTGTGGCAGTTGAGAGATCATTTTCTCAATATCTCTTACAAAGCCCATATCAAGCATTCTGTCCACTTCATCCAAAACCACCACGCTAAACTGGTTAAAGTTAATTTTTCTTTGTTTATTGAGATCAAGTAGTCTGCCAGGAGTTCCAATTACAAATTGAGGTTTTCTCTTAAGCCTACTTATCTGCCCGTTGATAGACACTCCACCAATACATATAGCCGAAAATATCTTCAATCCTCCGGCAAGCCATTTTAGTTCATCTTCAATTTGTACCGCTAATTCTCGTGTTGGAACAATAATAAGAGTATTCTTCCTCTTGTTTTCTAGGGCTTTGGTTAGAAGCGGAATAAGAAATGCTGCAGTTTTCCCGGTACCAGTATTTGCAAGACCAACCACATCTTTTCCAGCTAGAATTTCTGGAATTGCCTCATCTTGAATGGGAGTGGGTAAGTTAAATCCACGGGCGCGAATATTGCTCTTAATTTTGTGATTGATTGCAAAGCTGGAAAAACTATTCTTAGGGTTATGAGTTTTTATCTCTGGCGCTTCCAACTCGTTTAAGTTTTGGATTATTCTGGTTGGATCAAAAGTTTTTATATTACGGCGACCCTGACCATTGCTGCGCTTTGGTCTAAATTTATTTTTTCTTCGGCTGTTTTTAAAGCCACGCTTATACATGTTAGTTTCAATAAAGCTGTTTAAATAAATGAAGATACAAGTACTTGAAGGAAAGATACGATAAATGTAGTTTCTGGGGTACCCTTACTTACAAACCTAATTCAAAAATACTAAACAGTTTTTGGTCCCGAAAATTCGGAACAAAAGAAGTATAACACAGAGAAAGCCAAAAAGACATCAGCCAGACAAAGCTCTTGCGATTGCTTCTCTTAGGTTTCGTCCTCTGTACCATTTCTTATAAAAAACAAGCGTGGGGCTCTTTTTGGGGTTTTTTAAATAGAATGGGTTTATCTTCCCGCCTTTTTGAAGAAAATCGCTAATTATTTCGTCTACCGTCTTGGTGCTTATAAAGCATTCTATCACGAAAAAGGCCATGAAGGTTAAGCTAAAGACCCAAAAAACCTAGAAGTCTGTAAACCACAAATGCTGGCCAAGCAATAGCTTTTAAGATTCCTAAAAGAATCTGCCCAAAACCATCCGCTTGTTGAACAAAGTAAATAAGCGCACCAAAAAGGCCAAATACATAAACTGCGTTGCCACCATCGTTTGAAGTTTTCTTAACTTTTTCTTTTGTTTCCTTGGCCATATGAATATTATACCTCAAACCAGAGCGGGTTCCTCTGCTCTCCCCCACCATAATCAAAGGTAATTTCTTCATCCTTATTAATTTCACGAATTGCAGTGAACACAATCTCTTTGTCTTTTTCGTTTATTTTGAAGCTTGCGTTGGGGCTTTCTGAATGGTTGTAAAGTGAGCCATATCCCAGAGCAAGAGCTGCCCTGTCTTTACCAAAAAAAAAGGTGTAATTTATAAGCACACTTCTTTCTGCTTCTTTTTGCGAAATTTCTATAAAAGGACATTTTTCTACAGTCTCTCCTCTTTTGATTACACCCTCTGCAAAAACTCCCCTCTCACCTTTAGCAATTTTGGATGGGGCAACATAAACCCTTGAGTTTGGCATGTCGCGATTTTAGCATAAGCGAAAGTACCCCATGTATAATCGTTCCATGGACATAGACTTCATATATTTTGATGTTGGCGGAGTTGTAATGCTTGATTTTGCTAAAACAAACAAATGGGAAGAGATGATGCTAGACCTAGGTGTTAAAAAAGAAGATG
>CALEZE010000026.1 GCA_937928235.1 uncultured bacterium
AAGATGGCAAAAAAGACAATTAAGGCAGACCAAATACGAAAACTTCGAGACGAATCTGGCGCTCCTGTTATTAGGGTAAAAAAGGTTTTAGAAGAATTTGATGGGGACGAAAAAAAGGCCCTGGAGGTTTTGAAGAAGGAAGGCTTTGAAAAAATGGCCAAAAGAGAGGGAAGGGAAACTTCACAAGGTTTGGTCCAAGTTTATTCACATCATTCAGGCAAGGTTGCTAGTGTGGTGGAACTGCTTTGCGAAACAGATTTCGTTGCTAAGAACGAACTTTTTCAAGCGTTAGCCAACGACTTAACACTTCAAGTTGCGTCAATGGGAGACAAGGATTTGGAAGAGCAAGATTTCATTAAAGACCCAAGCAAAAAGATTAAGGATTTGGTGAAAGATGTAATTGTTAAAACAGGAGAGAATATTAAGATTGGAAGGACTTTTAGGGTAGAATTAGGAGAGGACACGCCCTCAAAATAATGCTTGACGAAACAAGTGTTAAAAACAAAATGCAAGAGGTGGTATCTCTTGTTTCCACAGACATTGGCTCCATAAGAACGGGAAGAGCAACACCCGCCTTGGTCGAAGACATTAAGATTGCAGCCTATGGCGGCACCCAGCAAATGAAAGTGAATGAGCTTGCTACAATCACGGCACCCGACAATCAGACTTTGGTTCTGGAACCCTTTGACAAGTCTATAATCGGAGAAATTAGGAAAGGGATTTTGGCTGCCAATGTTGGCTTAAACCCCGGAATTGATGGAGAGATAATAAGGATTTCTCTGCCGCCACTCACAAGTGAAGACAGAGAGAAATATATAAAACTTCTTGGGACAAAGATTGAAAACGGCAAGATAATGATAAGGCAAATTAGGGGAGACGCCATGGGCGATATTAAAGATGCGTACGAAGAGAAAAACATAAGCGAAGATGAAAAGTTTGCACAAGAGAAAAAACTTCAGGAACTAACGGACACTTTCACCGATAAGATTGAGGAGATGGGTGAGAGAAAAGAAAAAGAACTAAGACAGGTTTAGCTTGCTCCAAAGGAACTTCTCCCATATACTTTTTAGGTAATGCTTTTTTTTTTTTTTTTTTTTCTTATAGTTCTTTTTATATTTATTCTTGTGTTTGAAGTTGGGCACTTCATCATGGCAAGGCGTGCTGGAATTTTGGTGGAGGAATTTGGTTTTGGCTTACCCCCAAGAGTTTGGGGTAAAAAGGTGGGGGAAACACTTTACTCCATAAATCTTTTGCCATTTGGTGGTTTTGTAAAACTTCATGGAGAGGACAGTGACGCGACGGTGAGTAAACCTAAGCGCGCGTTTTTCAACAAAAACAAGAGAACGCGAATTTCAGTTATCGTTGCAGGTGTCGTAATGAACCTACTTCTGGCCTTGCTTGCTTTTTCTTTTGTTTATTCTTTCTCAGGAATTCCAAGACAAACAGAAAGGGTTAGGGTTCTGGAAGTTGCTCCAGAGTCGCCTGCGCAAGTTGCCGGTATTTTGGTTGAGGATGTGATAGTTGAGGTGGAGGAAGAACCCATTGAATCAACTGGCGAATTTATAGAGCTAACAAATGAATACATAGGCAAAAGGATGGAGATTGAAATTATGAGGACGGAAGGAGATGTTGAACTTTCCAGAACATTTACGGTGGTTCCCAGGGAAAATCCGCCAGCGGGCGAAGGGGCGCTTGGAGTAACAATTAGCTCCACAGAACTTTACTATCCACCTGCCTGGCAAAGACCTTTTTATGGCATGTATTACGGAACCCAGGAGGCACTTTTTTGGGGGAAAACAGTTGTAACAGGGCTTTTTGGTATCTTTGGGGATTTGTTTAAAGGGGATGCCCCGGCGGACCTGGCCGGCCCCGTTGGTATTTTTGCGGTAACTTCGGAAGCGGCTTCCGTGGGTGTCCTTGCTCTTATCAACTTTGTAGGCATTCTTTCCATCAACTTGGCAATCCTTAACATCTTGCCGTTTCCGGCACTTGATGGAGGACGATTGTTGTTTATAATCGTTGAATCTGTTGCCGGAAAACGCGTTGCTCCAAGGATTGAGGCAATTATTCATACCATCGGGATGATTATTCTTCTTCTGGCAATTTTTGCCATAACAGCCAAGGATATAAAAATGCTAATCGAGGCGGGAAGCTTATCTGGATTTTTAGAGAGTTTTAGGTAGAACTAAATCATGAGACAATCACAACTTTTTCCCAAAACCAAAAAGGAGGCGCCAAAAGACGCCGAAAGTGTTAACCATAAACTTTTGGTAAGAGCTGGGTTTATGGACCAACTCATGAGTGGGTCTTGGACTCTGATGCCTCTTGGTTGGCGAGTGGTGAATAAAATTAACAATATAATTCGTGAGGAATTAAACGCAATTGGTTCCCAAGAGGTTTTGATGCCCCTTCTTCACCCCAAAAATATCTGGAATGAAACGGGCAGGTGGGACTCTGCCGATGAGGTGATGTACAAACTTCAGGACAACAGGAAGCGCGATTATGCACTCTCCTTTACTCATGAGGAAATATTCCTAGACTTGGTAAGAAAACACCTAGATAGCTACAAAGATTTGCCAATTGCGCTTTATCATTTTTCAACAAAGTTCAGGAGTGAACTTAGGGCAAAAAGTGGGATCTTGCGTGGAAGGGAATTTATGATGAAAGATCTTTACAGCATTCATACAGACGAGAAAGACTTTTGGAAATTTTACGAAGAAGTAAAAGAAGCATACTCGAGGATTTTTGAGCGGATTGGTTTTGATTACAAAATTACAGAAGCAGGTGGTGGTGTTTTTACAGAAAACCTAACTCACGAATTTCAAGTACCAGCTGCTGGTGGGGAAGATACCATTTACTATTGTTCGAAATGCGACTGGTCGGTGAATAATGAAGTGTTTGACAAAGATGCGGTCAAAAAGCCACTAGACGAAAAAGCTAAAAAAGAATGCCCAAATTGCGGAGGAGATGTTGTTGAAACTCCCGCAATTGAGGTGGGGAACATCTTCCCATTTGGGACATATTATTCAGAGAGAATGAAAGTTTATTACACAGACGAGGCTGGGAAACAAAAGCCTGTTTGGTTTGGTAGTTACGGTATAGGGAGCACTCGGGTAATGGGGACATGGGTTGAGGTAAGCAGTGATGAGAACGGAATAGTTTGGAACAAGGAAATTGCTCCTTTTGATGTTCATTTGGTCGAACTGCCTGGCGGAAAAGGAAAAGAGGTTTACGGCGAACTAACGGAATCTGGTTTGGAAGTTTTGTGGGACGACAGAGAAGTGGGGGCAGGGGAGAAATTTTCTGACAGTGATTTAATTGGAATACCGGTTCGGCTTGTTACTTCCAGCAAGACCGGAGATAAATTGGAATGGAAGGATAGAAGTGGCGACAAAAGCGAACTTTTGGAACTTCAAGAAGTCATAAAAAAACTTGTTTGATGCCAGCATTTCTGGATATCCTGACCCCTGTAAATCTTCGGGAAGAAGAAGAAAAGTTTTTTAGTGATAAAACCTACAACCCGCAACTAAAGTATCGGTGGGAGAAAGTAGATTTTGATAATTTCTATTTAAAGAAGCCTTCCAGGAAGTCTCTTGTCGAAGCTTTCTTGAGTCGCGATAGTCAAAAGATAACTAAAGAATCATCAGGGGTATTTGAAACAAGAGTAGACAATGAAACCCTAAGCCTAGCCAAAGAGTACACCAAGGAAACCCCGTCAAAAATCGACACCACCCCACCCCAATTAATAGCAAGAAAATTTGAAGAAGTTTTGAAGTACTTTGAAATTGATTACAAAGTACTCGTAGTCAAAAAAAGAGGCTTTGGGGTTCGTCCTCGGCATTCAAGTAAAGAGATATGGATTAGCGAGGGTGCAGAAAGGCCGTTTTTTACAGTGGAAGGAGTTTTGAAGCACGAAATGGTGCACATTATTAGAAAGGTTAACTCGGTTGCAAACAATATTGGAACAAATCCCAATTTTCTTCCGACAGAGGAAGGGCTTGCCACCTTTATTCATGATGAACGCGCAGAAGGCGGGGAAACTGCTCGTTTTCAGCATGCAGCAGAATATGTAGCAAGTAGCGTTGGTGTTAATGGGTCCTTCGTGGATATTTTCAATTGCCTGGTCGATCTGGGTTTTCCAGAAAAACTTGCTTGGCAAAGGGGAATAAGGCACAAATACGGCTTTATGGATACAAGTAAGCCTGGGGACATAATGAAACCCGCAATGTACTTTGCCCACTCACTGGAAATTGGGAAACTAAGTGATGAGGAGAAGTTGAGGTTATTTGTTGGGAAAATCCCTACAAATAAATTATCTGAATTTCCTGAGTATAGAGGAGCCGTCGAGAGAGGAAAGATTGTTAAGTATTTTAGCTTGAAAGTTTGATTTTATAGAGTAGTTATTTCTGGCCCCAATACATTTTTGATTATGCTCTTCATGTAATCTGGGTATTCGTCACGACTCATCATCTTACGAATCTGTGTAGAATTGAGCTCGCCAACCAGACTTGGGTCGCTCGAGAGAACTTCTAGTTCGACAGCTAGTTGCTCATCGTATAGTCTTTTTGCTTCTTTTTCGTCACCCGCCTCAAAAACCTTTGCTATGCCCAAAAGACTTTCGGCTACTCCGTGATCCCTTTTCATAAAAGGCACAGCGTTGTTGACTGCTCTATATAACCAATCGGGTTTTGTTGCCAGGATTGATAAACCGCTTTGTTCTTCCATATCTAGCTATTCTAGCAGTTGTATGGAGCTGTGCAACTACTTCACAGTCACGCTTTTTGCTAGGTTTCTAGGCATGTCTGGGTCTAGACCCTTCTTGGTTGTTAAGTGATACGAAAGTAGCTGGCTAACTATGGCATTTGTAACAATACTTGCTTCTTTTGCATCTGGGACTTTGATGAATGTGTCAAAAACCTCATGATTTTTATGGGAAATTCCAATTACATGCCCACCCCGAGCCCTCATTTCCATGGCACCAGCGAGATTGCTTCCATATGTTTCGTCGTTGGGAAGAAACGCAATACAAGGAGTTCCTTCTTCAACCAGAGCTAAGGGGCCGTGTTTTAGCTCTCCTGCCGGCATACCCTCTGCGTGTATATAGCTAATTTCCTTTATTTTAAGAGCCATTTCCAGACTGGCAGGGTACGAAAGACCCCGACCAATGACATAGATGTGGTTTTTGTCTACGAGCTGGTCTGCTAAATTTTTAATTTCATTTAGACTTTTTTCCCCAAGAAGGTAAGAGGCCGCAGAGGCTGCAGAAAGCAGCACATTCTTACCTTGCTCCAGTCTTCCGTCAAGAGCGTAGGCGACGAGTATTAAATGTGCAAGCATGGATGTGACTGCTTTTGTAGAAGCAACACCTTTTTCGGGGCCCGCACCGATTAACATTTTGTGATCTGCCATTCTGTAAAGCGAGGAGCCCAAGACATTAACCAAGGCCATGATAGAGGCACCTTTTTCTTGCGCTTTCTTGACAGATTCGAGAATATCCATGGTTTCACCTGACTGCGAAATTCCCAAGATCAAGCTCTCACTGTTCAAAAAGTCAAGATGGTAGCCAAACTCACTGCCGATAGCTGCAGCGGCTCGCTTACTAGCAATTTTTGAGAAAAGATATGTACCTGCAAGACAAACATAGGAAGCACTACCGCACCCTACTAAGTAAACATTCTTGCTTTCTTTGATCAGATCTGCCATTTTTTGTGCTTGGTCTCCGCCCGTTCTTGCTATTTCCTCAATAATTCGCGGTTGTTCGTGGATTTCTTTGAGCATGAAGTAGGGATAGTCTCCTTTTTCTCCCTGAGAAACCTCCCATTCAAGAGTCTGGATATCCATTTCAACAGGTTCGCCAGTTTTGACATTGGTAACCGCAACTTCTTTTTCAGTCACCACTACTAAGTCCTTGTCTTCTAGGAAGTAAACCTTTTTAGTGTGGGGGAGAAGCGCGGCCGCATCGCTTGCCAAAAAGTTCTCATCCTTACCAAACCCAACACAAAGAGGGGAGCCGTTTCTTGCTGCTACAAATTCGCCTTCCTCCCGGTTAATGGCAATGATTGCGTTTAGCCCTTCCATTAGGTTAAACACCTTTTTAACAGCGTCTCTAAACTCCATACTTTTGGAGTAATCTTCTAGAAGGTGAACTATTACTTCAGTGTCTGTTTCAGAAACAAATTTATGTCCTTTTTCGATAAGATTGTTTTTGTATTCCTCATAGTTTTCGAAAATTCCGTTGTGGATAACAGCAATTTTGCCCTCGCAGCCTAAATGTGGGTGCGCATTCTCGTCTGTTACCCCTCCATGAGTTGCCCAGCGGGTGTGGCCAAAAGAAAGGTGGCCTTCGGGTAGATTCTTAACATTAGCGTCTCCAATTTTCCCGGCCTTTTTCTTGACAGCTATTTTGCCACTGTCTTTTGGAACAACAGCAACGCCCCAGCTGTCATAGCCTCTGTACTCTAAGATTTTTAGTCCTTCCAAAACTATCTCGGCAGCATCTGCCCTAGGACCTACGTATCCGAAAATTCCACACATATTATTTTTGAAGCTGGCTTATTATGCCGTGAAGCGATCGCTGCCCAAGTTTCTCTTTAGTTTCTAGATTGCTCTAGAGATTTAAAAAAACTATTTAGGTGTACAGCACACCTGAAGGTTTCCGCAGATACTCTCCGCTAGGCGGAGGTCCGATTTCCCTCGCTTACCGCTTGGGACCTTCTTCCTCGTATCCCCTCGACTCTGGTTCGACTTCGCTCACCATTGCCTCGGGGCCACACGCTCAATTTGTTAAGGACCGCTTTAAGCTTCCGGAAATAATTATATCACAATGCTGATAATTTTGACTTGCCGCAAGATAGGGTGTTAGTATTTCTCAAAGGTGAAGGAAAAGAAAAAAATCGTAGCTATCGGCGGTGGCACGGGCACCTACACAGTTCTTGTGGGCTTGAGGAAGTTTCCTTTAGACCTTTCTGTTGTTGTTTCTATGATGGATTCTGGTGGCAGCAACAGAGTGATTAGAGACGAATTCGGCCTTCTTCCCACATCTGATCTTAGGCAATGTATGGTGGCCCTGGCTTCTGATAAGTCTCACGAACTTCTAAGAAAACTTTTTACTTACAGATATAACCAGGGAACGGGCATTTCTGGAATGACTTTTGGGAATCTTTTTATGGCCGCACTTACAGACATTTATGGCTCTCAAGAGGAGGCAATTGAAAGAACCTCGGATGTGCTGGATGTGCAAGGACAGATTTTGCCTGTTACCTATGACAAAGCCCACTTGGTAGCGAAATACAAAGACGGTCGCGAGGCAGTGGGGGAACACACGATAGATATGCCCGAGGACATGGATAGCGAATACGAGATAGAAGAATTAAAAGTTATGCCCAAAGCAAAGGGTAATCCAAAGGCAATCAAGGCCATAAAGGAGGCGGACATGATAATCCTGGGCCCCGGGGACCTTTACACAAGCGTTATTTGCAACTTAGTTGTGGACGGCATTGCTGACGCTATAAGAAAATCAAAAGCCAAAAAAGTTTATGTAATGAACCTGATGACCAAGTTTGGAGAAACTGGCGGTTTTACAGCGAAAGACCATGTTTCCGAGCTTGAGAAATATTTAGGAAAAGACCAGATTGATGTAGTTTTAATGAACAAATCTAAAAAGTACCCAGAAGGTGTTGTGGAAAGATACAAGGCCGAAAAGGCGGAACCAGTGGAAGATGACTTGAAAGAAAGAAATGGATTCAAAGTTGAGCGACGCGATTTCGTTTTTGACAAAGTCTTTTCCAAGCCAAAGAGTGACAAAATTAAAAGGAGCCTTATTCGTCACGATTCAGACAAGCTTGCTAAGGCCATAGTCTCACTCCTTTAAAAAATCCTCTTGTAGCACTTTTCACGCAGGGTTATACTGCAATTGATATGGCAGAAAAAGATTGTGTTTTTTGTAAGATAGTTGCTGGAGAAATTCCTTCGAAGCAGGTTTACCAAGATGAGGAAATCATTGGCATCCATAATATATACGCCCAAACCCAGGTTCATATTTTGGTTGTACCCCAAAAGCACATTAGCAAGCTTTCAGAGGCGGATGATTCTGACGGTGAACTGTTGGGGAAAATTCAGTTAGTTTGTGCAAAAGTTGCGGAGGATGCCGGAATCGGAGACGCTTTTAGAGTTTTGAATTTCAACGGCGAAAGGGCTGGTCAAACAGTGTTTCATATTCACTACCATGTTCGTGGCGGTTGGGAAGATGATAAAAAGGAGGATTAATAAAAATGATAACTGAGAAAGTTCAGAAACAAATAGTAGAGGCCATGAAGGCAAGAGATGAGCTTCGTCTTTCAACGCTTAAACTTTTGTCCTCTGCACTTTATAACGCGAAGATAGACAAAAGTGGAGACCTAACCGAAGAGGAGGAGTTGGTCGTTGTTAAAAAGGAAGCCAAAAAAAGAAAAGATGCAATTGAGCTTTATGAAAAAGGAGGAGCACAGGATAAGGCGGATAAAGAAAAGGCGGAGCTTCTAATCCTGGAGGAATATTTGCCAGCTGAAATAGGAGACGATGAGTTGGAAAAAATAGTTACTGAAACTGTCAGCGAAATGGGTGCAAGTGGCATGCAGGAGATGGGCAGAGTGATGGGGGCAGTAATGGGAAAGGTGAAAGGGCAAGCAAGTGGAGACAGGGTTTCGGCTATTGTGAGAGATAAATTAAGTTAGCCCTGGACTTGGAAACAAACTCCACTCATTTGGGTCCCCAAGTGCCCAAAGCAGTGTTTTATTTCCTTGTGTCCTAGTATTAGATTAATGATAAAAGTAAGCGTTAAGAAAGAGAAAAATTATCCGGTTAGTTCTCCCAAACTGAAAGGAAAACTGAAAAAACATTTAAGGGAATTAGGCATTGTTTCAGATTCTCGGGTCAGTGTTGCATTGGTGGAGGAGGCAACCATGAAGGACCTGGGCCAGAAATTCTTAAGTGAGAAAAAGACTGCACCTCCCCACAATGTTCTTTCTTTCCCTGAGGCTGAAGTGGTGGGAGAGTTTGTTTCGCCCCCAAAGGAAATTATTAATTTGGGGGAAATTGTTGTGTGCTATCCTAAAGCAAAAGAGGAGGCGAAAAAGGAAGGGGTTCTGATAGAGGAGCGGGTTTGGGCCTTGGTTGAACACGCCGCACTTCATCTTTTAGGGATTCATCATCATTAATATGGCAGCACTTTATCTAAAATACAGACCAAAAAACATTGACGAGTTGGATTTGAAAGTAGCTCGTGAGGCACTAAGCGAAATAGTCAAAAGTGGCAATATTCCCCACGCATTTCTTTTCTCTGGGCCAAAAGGTACAGGGAAAACTTCTGCCGCAAGAATCCTGTCCAAAATTGTTAACTGCGAAGATAGGAAAAAAGGCGCAATTAACCCCTGTAACAAGTGCGAGTCTTGCAAATCCATAGACAAGGGCGCGAGTTTGGACATTATTGAACTGGACGCAGCAAGTCACAGGGGGATAGATGATATAAGGGCGTTAAAGGAAGCAATAAAGCTTTCCCCCAGCTCTTCTGAAAAAAAGATATACATCATAGATGAGGCGCACATGTTAACCACAGAGGCAAGTAACGCCCTCCTTAAAACCCTGGAGGAGCCGCCCTCACACGCTCTTTTTGTTCTAGCAACAACCAACCCAGAAAAACTTATACCCACCATCCGTTCAAGGGTCACAAGTGTACTTTTCAAAAAGGCTGGAAAAGAAGAAGTTGTGAGATCACTTGAAAGGGTGGCAAAAGGGGAGAAGGTAAAGTACGAAAAAGATGCTCTTGAGACAATTGCCGAAGCTTCCGATGGTTCTTTTAGAGACGCCGTAAAAATTTTTGAACAGATTCTCTCGCAAGGTGGAAAAATAAATCAAAAAGAGGTTAAAGAATTTGTTTACGGTGGGGCATTTACTGGAACACTGAGGCTTTTTGAACTTCTCAAAGAAAGGAAGGTTAAGGAAGCACTTGAGGAGGTATCCAGTGTAATCGGTGGCGGTTTATCTGCAAGGCTTTACATGGAAAATCTTTTGGTGACAGCAAGACAAGCTCTTCTTGCCAAGTCTGGTATTGGGGAAGACGAGCTTTCTAATTTCTCAAAAGATGAACTTCTCGAATTAACCAAACTACTTCTCGCTGCAAGCAGAGATATTCAAGGCGCTTTAGTTGAGGAACTACCACTAGAGTTAGCGGTGATAGAGTGGTGTGGTGAAAATGAGAGTGAAGATGCTATCGACGAGGAAGATGAGGAAGAGGAGGAAGAAGAAACCTCAGGCCCAGAGGCGCAACAGTCCGGTGGGAAAAAAGCCCCAAAACCTGCCAAGTCTAAGAAAGCCAAAAACTTCACGAACGGCGTGGGGAAAACACATGTAAAAGTTGACGGAAAACCGTTGGATGAGACTATTTGGAGGAAAATTCTTGAGCTTGTTCGCCCAAGAAATACTTCAACAGAAGCACTTTTGCGCGCGGCCAAGCCACTTCAGTTTGACGGAAAAAACCTTACTTTGGGTGTTTTTTATAGTTTCCACAAGGAGCATTTGGAAGGTAATTTCCACAGAAGTGTTTTGGAGGAAGTTGTAGAAAGCGTGCTTGGAGAAAAGATAAGAGTTTCTTGCTTGCTGACAGATCCCCCGCCAAGAAAAGTTGTCGAAAAGGCCAAGGAGGAACCTGTATTGACGGAGGAGAGAGATGAAGATATAGTAAAAGTCGCCGAAGAAATATTCGGAAACTAAAATGGCATTCGACAAATTCAAACAACTAAACCAGATGCGCCAGCAGGCAAAGAAACTCCAGGAGGAGTTGGAAAAAATTGAGGAAACTGCTGAAAAGGGAGGGATAAGAGTAAAAGTAACTGGGGATCAAAAAGTAACATATTTAGAAGTTGATGGGGAAGAAAGAAGCGATATTGTGGATGTGATTAATAAAGCAATGAAAGATGTGCAAAAGAAATCTGCCAAGAAAATGATGGAAATGGGCGGCGGACTTTCCGGGCTTTTGGGTAACTAACTTCAAATAATTTTCTGAAAAGTAAAAAAGCCACCAGCTAATTCTAAAATCCCGTTTAGGGTAAATTAGAACTTCGCATGGTGGCTTTTTAGGAGGTCAAGATGGTGGGTCAGTTAGGCAAGATTGGGTTGTTCCACTCCAAAGATTTTCTGTTGGTCTTTCTCTGACATGGAATGGAAAGCCAGTAGTTCCAGAAGTGCACGCACCGCAGAGGGCGCGTCCTTCTTTGGTCTCCACTCAACCGACAATTCGCGTATTAACCCCTCTTTGTGTTTGTAGTCCCAGCTGCGTTCTCCAGGTTCGGCATAGACACTGTTGGAACTAAACTGCACAAAGCGGGTATTGTCAATCATTGACGGAGTCTCTCCGAAATCGGCGTTTATAAATATTTCGCCGCGAAGAGCAGCTGTCCGAATGACATTGGGCTTGTCCCACACTGAACGAAGCGCCTCAACAGCTGTGTCGAAAGCTCCCATGCTGATACCTGCTTTGGTTAGGACATACGCCGGTTGCCAAAAGGCAACTAAGTTGTGTGGCTGCAGTTCTTCGGTGGAGCCCTGAAACTGGACACCCCGAGTCCTCAGCGGCTTGTCAGACTGGTGTATTGACAATGCGAGATTGTCTGTGCGCACAGCAAGCCCGTTTTCTTCGTAGCCTGCTTCGCAGACAAACAGGCAGGTTGCGGCCAGCCGTTCTTCAAAATACTGCTGGAGTTGAAACCTGCGTACTGCGCCAAATAAACCCTGCACGAAGCGAAGTACGCCGCCAAGGCTTGTAAGCATAGGCGCGACATCGTTCCAAATGCGGGTGGTGTCGTACATCCTCATAGGGAGAGAGTCCAAGGGCATTAACTCCTTATCTCCATCGAGCACGCTGCCCGGAAAGAGAAAGTAACCAAGCCTTGAGCTTTCCTCATGAAGTGTTTCGTGCCGCCTGCGGCTATGCCGTAACTTGTTGTGAAGTACGGCCGGGTGGATTACACCTTTCGAGTCTTGGTGGACAACTAGGTCCAGGCCAAAACGGTTAAGGATATACATCAGCAGGTAGCTGATGAATGGGTTACGAAAACTTTGATTCTGTTGCATGGTGTTTTCTACTCCTTGTTTTAGGTGGTAGATTCCAGCCTAGAATTAGTTTGACCTCCTATTGATGCTTAAGCTGGTCAGCATCTTGCTAGGCTCAAAGTAAGCCCAAAAAGATGCCGACCAAAGCATATATTTAAATGTGCTCAAGACGGAAGGATTATATCCTATAAGAGGATATTTTTCAACTTAATTGCAAACCTGGTTATGCTTGCCTCAAGCTCTTTGTTATACTGAAAAAGCATGAAAATTCCAAAGGCGATAGGTTCCGTTATTGAATCATTTCAAAAGCTTCCCGGTATAGGTCCAAAAACCGCACAAAGGCTTGGGTTTTACCTTTTGCATGTCCCACAAAGCGAACTTGAGAGTTTTGCCGAGGCCTTGGAAAATCTCAAGAAAAATACAGTACTTTGTTCAATTTGCAAAAATGTAGGGGAAAAAGACCCCTGTTTTGTTTGTTCGGATACATCCCGAGACGAAAGTGTTGTGATGGTTGTGGAGCAGCCTCTAGACATCTTTGCCTTTGAAAGAACAAGTAAATTTAATGGGTTATATCATGTGTTACATGGATCAATTAGCCCTTTAGACAATATTGGTCCGGACGAAATTTTCATTGGGGAACTCCTGGATAGGGTTAAAAAGTCTGGCAATGGGAGGAAACAGATTGAAGAGGTGATAATTGCAACTAACCCCACCATGGAGGGGGAAGCAACTGCAATGTATTTGGTTAAGAAAGTAAAAGAGCTGAGAGACAACATCCAGGTAACCAGGCTTGGGATGGGGGTGCCAACCGGAGCGGATGTTGAATATGCAGACGAAAACACTCTTAGTCAGGCTTTAGAGGGAAGAAGGACATTATGAGCAACATTGGTGACAATACTAAAAAATCTGCAAAACAAATTGCTCAAGATGCAGCAAAGAAAATTGCCAGGGAACCACTGGAGATATTAAAGTCTGCAGGAAGCCAGGTTGCGGGAACAGAAAAAACTCCCGAAGGCCCGCGCGAGAACCAGGCTTCTCAACAACCACCGCAAGAGACAGGAAAGCCTCCGGTTAGTGAGGCGGAAATAAATGCAAAAAGTAAACGGCTAATGGAGGCGCTGGAGAAAGAGTTGGAGGATATTAAAAAACTAAAAGATCAAGAAGCACTTCAAGAGGAACAGCAAGAGGTAGTTGAGGAAGCCCAGAAAGTAGAGGCCAATAAGGCGCAGCCTTTGGTGGAGCCAATAACTGCCAAAAAGAAACACCAAATGCCTGGCATGCAAGGAAAACTTGATAAACTTAAGAAGAAATCAGAAATCCGCATGCCTCCTTCGGGTTAAAAAACAATGCTTACACTTTACAATTCACTTTCTAAGAAAAAAGAAGAATTTACTCCTATTAACTCACGGGTAACTTTTTATACCTGCGGCCCTACCGTCTACGACTATCAGCACATAGGCAATTTTAGGACCATGATGTTATCCGACATCCTTCACCGCGTTCTTAAAATGAATGGCTTTGAGGTTAATCTGGTTAGAAACATTACCGACATTGACGACAAGATAATTAAGAATGCTTCTAGGACCGGAACTCCTATAGAAGAATTCACAAAAAAGTTCACAGAAATCTACTTTCAAGACCTTGAGAAGTTAAATATTTTACCCGTTTCCACAAATCCAAAGGCAACGGAACACATAAACGAAATGATTGAATACATTAAGGACTTAATTGAAAAAGGTTTCGCGTACGAGAAAGAGGGCTCTGTTTACTTCGAGATATCAAAATTGGAAACCTATGGTAAATTATCCCAAATTGACAAAGACAGTCTAAAGACAGGAACGCGAGAACTTTCGGATGAGTACACCAAGGAGAATGTTCAAGATTTTGCTCTTTGGAAGGCAACAAAAGAGGGGGAAATTGCAAGTTACGAATCGCCTTGGGGGAAGGGTAGGCCAGGTTGGCACATAGAGTGTTCAGTTATGAGCCAGCAGTATTTGGGTGAGACCATCGACATACATGTCGGGGGAAAAGACTTAAAGTTCCCTCACCACGAAAACGAAATCGCACAAAGCGAGACCAAAACAGGCAAAAAGTTTGTCAATTACTGGGTGCATGGCGAAATGCTTTTAGTGGATGGTAAAAAGATGAGTAAGTCTTTGGGAAATTTTTATTTGCTAAAAGACCTGGAGGAGAAAGGTTTTGACCCAACTTCTTACAGGTATTTAGTGTTAACGGCCCATTATAGAGATTTTCTCAACTTTACCTGGGAGTCTTTGGAGGGTGCACAAAACGCTCTGAAAAAGTTAAGGACGCAAATTTTAAGTTTTAAATCCCAAAGCGCTCGCACAAAACTTTCCGAAGAAAAACTGGAAAAGGTAAATGACTTTAGGGAAAGATTCCTAAACACCATTAATGACGATCTGAATACGCCGCAGGCAATAGCTGTGCTTTGGGAAGTTCTTAAGAGCAATATTCCGTCTGAAGACAAATACGATCTTGCAC
>CALEZE010000027.1 GCA_937928235.1 uncultured bacterium
GTCTCGCCAACGGGCAAAGAAACGGTATTGCCTGTTCAACTATTCGCATGCGCCGCATGTAATCACATTAACGAGGATATGCTGCCTGTTGAGTAAGCCTGAACGAGATTTATTCTTACTTGGGCTAAAAGAGGGCGACCTCGTGCAACTCTGTTCAAACGAAATACATATCAAAGGCAAGTCTAAGGTTGTCGTAGGCTCTGGTTGGGCTGCGGAAGAAGGCGAGGACAACTACTCTTGGATGAGTACGAGTTGGTATTTTAAATATATTGATGATGGTACACTTGGGGTATACATAAAACCTGTCACTACTACTGGCATAAGGGACTACTGGGTTAACTTTCACCATATTCATTGCGATGGTGTACTTTGCGTAGTGCATAAAAAGTTTCTATACCCTTGTAATTGGGAATGGACTTGACAAGTATTGTGGTGTAGCGTATAGTTATAGTATGACTTAGGAGGGTTCTATGCAGGGTGGTAAAAATTTTCTGGGAAAAAATTTGCAAAATTTTGCGGGTTCGGGTAATTTATATGACTTTACCTACCATAAACTAACCCGAATGCTTGCACAAATGCTCAAATGGGACCCCGCCCATCCGGATGTGCTTGTTCTAAACAATATTCTGGAACTTTATGTCGATGGTGATGTCGATATCTACTGGGCTGAAGGCTATCCTTTGGCTTACCCAGCCAACAGTCTTAAAGACTTCGAAGATGAACTCTATGAAGAGTTGGAAGACATGGGGCTGTTAGAAGACTAGTTTTTCTTCTTTTTCTTTTTGCGTTTTTTCTTCGACCGCTTTGTTGGGGCTTCTTTGAGGCTTTCTAGTTGGTTTTTGATTCCGTAAAGGGTTTTTAATCTTACTGCACCGATCGCAACAGCACCGCCTACCCAAAATTCTAAACATATCCCTAATAGTTGAGTGCTAGTGCATTGCTTGATTCCCAGCATTGCTGTTATTTCATGCAAAATTAAATGCGCTTCTTCCATTTCATTTTGGGTCCTTGAGCATTTCTCTTATTTTTGATAATTCGTCTGCGATTTGTTCTTGTCTTGCTTGAATTTTCTTGATGCAGTCTTTTTGTTGACTTATTTCTTGTTTTTGCTCTTGTATCTCTTGCACAACCGGTGGCTCCTCTGGTGCAGCAGGAGAAGCAGATATCGTCATAACTGTCAAAATAAGTGTGGTTATTCCGTAAAAGTAATTCATACTAATCATTATTCCTTGAAGCCAAGGTCAATCTGATGTCTGTGATCAAATCTAATATAGAATCATTGGCTTCTTCCATTTTATTTATCTGAGAGTTGAAATTGGTTTTGAAATCTCTTACTTCGAGCTTTAATATTTCTATTTCTTTCTGAATAAGTTGCACTTCAAATTTTGTGGCATAGTTTTGTGAGATTTGAAGGCTGGTTTTGGCTTGCTGGGCAAAGAACCAAATAACGACACCGGCAACGCAAGATATGCAGAATACTACAAATTGTGTTGTTTTCATCCAATCCATTGAAAAAATTTCCTTTTTTGGGTTATTACTCGCCCACAAAAGTAATTAGTTTAGTAACTACTTATATGCACAGAGGAAATGTACTTTAATGCTCGACAAAGATCCGTTAGAATGGGTGCTGGCTCTGTATGCTGCCATATTCTTTGCTCTTTTCGTTATGCTGGGCACTGAGGCACTTTGAAACATTGGAGATAAAAAAACAATATGAAAGATTATATTTTGATTAATCCGCTTTTGATTAAAGAGCAGGACGACCCATTTGATATGCCTGTGCCAGATGAACAAGGCAAGTCACAGGGTGATGAAAAAGGCGGCAAAGATTCAGACACCAAGAACACAGGCGGAGGAAATCCACCGGAGGAACCGGTGGAACCGACTTTGATTGCCTTGGGCATTATTGGTCTTTTGGAGTATTATGTTGGTCCGGATTATTATGGTCCCACACCACGC
>CALEZE010000028.1 GCA_937928235.1 uncultured bacterium
TGGTACACTCTTTTCAAGATAGTGAGTAAATTCAAAAAACAGGTTATCCAAGTTGTTCGCCTTATTACAAAGGGAAAGGTTGTAAGTTACGTGCAAGTTGCTTTATATGTGGGCGTTCCAAGGGCGGCTAGGCAAGTGGGTTGGATATTAAGAGGTCTGGGTAGGGAAACAGATGTACCCTGGTGGAGAGTGGTTAACAACGAGGGGAGAATAAGCATAAAACACTCTAGGTTCAACGCTCAAGAACAGGCACAGCTTTTGAAGCAGGAAGGTGTAGAAGTCGACGAGGATTTTAACATAGACATCGAGAAACATAGACTCAAACCAGATAAAGAATTCATAAACAAACTGGAATTAGATCCGGTGTACCTTGCCAGTATTGCGGACAAAATTTCTTATATAAGCCCGAAAACAAGAAACAGTGTAAGATAAGAATAGAAATAGTCTGCCATGCGCCGAGAAGTTTTTCTACATCTTGCCTTTTTAGTCTCCTTTTTTGTTTTGGTTTCTGTCTTTCGTGGCTGGCTTGCATTGAGCTATTGGCCATTTTGGTTGGGAGGAATGCTAGGCGCCTTCTTGCCTGATGTTGACCACCTTATTTACGTATATTTCCTGCGCCCAGAAGAATTAACCAGCAAAAGGGCTGACTTTACCCTTAAAAGGGGAAGTTTGCGTGATACGGCGCAATTATTGGCAGATACAAGAACTGAAAGAGAGACGCTTGTTTTCCATACAATAGTTTTTCAGGTTGTCTTTTTGCTACTTACTTTCTTGGTTGTAACATCTTCTGGCAACATCTTTGGTATGGGCTTGGTTCTTGCGTTTTCTTTGCATTTTTTGGTGGATCAGTTGGTAGATATGGGGGAGGGTACATGGAAAAGGTGGTTACATAGACTTCCTTTTGATTTAGACAAAAGCCAGTTTAAAACTTACTGGTGGATAATACTTGCTCTGGTTTCTCTTTTTGGGTTTTTTATGTAATGCGTTTGACACCAGGCCATTGCATCGTGTTAAATGTTTTTGATGCTTAAAAGCGCCGGTAGGACAATGATGTTGGCATTACTTTTTGTTCTTTCTGGTCTGCTTTTGGTGTTTACCTCGGCAAAGTTTTCAGTTTTTGACCCTTACCATCCCAATTCTCAATTAGTCGAACAATGCAGCA
Source organism: uncultured bacterium (assembly GCA_937928235.1). Lineage (GTDB taxonomy): Bacteria > Patescibacteriota > Microgenomatia > UBA8517 > UBA8517 > CALEZE01. The sequence goes on from CALEZE010000028.1 coordinate 1,163, forward strand.
CCACAAGGGGGGTTTGTTTGGATGAGAACGAAGTCTTGGAATCTGCAACCCTGGGCGGTTTGTTTTTGTTGCTGACTCTTCTTGCTGGTTCATGTTTGAAAGAGGGT
>CALEZE010000029.1 GCA_937928235.1 uncultured bacterium
TTGTGTGAATAATACCTCATAATTCGTGCAATTTACCCTCTTTTTTAGTACAATAGCCTCAGCATGGCAGAAGCAGGAGAAGCCCAAGAGGTTGTTAAAAAAGAAATTGAGACAGCCTCACATAAGTTTCTTGAAGGCGTAACAGATGTACAAGACTCGCTCTATTCTGTTATGGCCGATATTCCAGGCGTTGGTAAAGCAGAAAGTGCTGCTTTTGATGTTGCAGCGGCGAGCCTTAGGTCTTTCCTTGAGTCTGACCCCAAACTTATTACAGCAAACCCTCGGTCTATTCGTGAAGAAGACAGGGCAACACTCTACCCTGGACAACACGCAGGAGTTTACCTTCAGTTTGGCCTAGACGACGGCACGGTTTTGAGAATGAATGTTTGGGGCGGGCTAAGAAACATTGCAGGATCCGACTACAGAGACACCGTGGCTGCAGGAGCAAAACAAGCTTCTCACACTGAGAGAACACATCGTGTAATTTCTAAACCAACCCAAATTAACTGGCAAATTGCCGTCCCGGGAGACAATGGACCAACGATTGATTCTTGGATCGTGTTTAACCCGGGCAGGGAAAATTCAGATGAAAACTTTCACCAGAGCAGGCTTCGTATAGAAGAAGAAAGAATAGACGCAATCCCTCGCTTTAACAAAGACGGTTACAAATTTGACGAAATAAAAGAAACCATATTTACCTCCGTTAGGGAGTTAACAAACAGAATTCCTTCTAGTGTTTAAGCTTGACCTACGCTTTGTGGGTAAAAGGAGTAAACCGGGTAGGAAGCAAATTCAGAAACTTCCCCGGTCTCTACCGTCTCGCCGATTCTTTCGCCGTTATTTAAAAGATATTCCTCCACAGCCCCATGTTCTCTTGCTAACTTTTCCGCTTTTTCTAAAAACTTACTTAAGATAACCCTGTCAGGACTTGTGCAAAGCATGTGAACTCTCCATTTGTGTACAGACTCTATGTCGAGTTTTTCCGACAAGTCCTCAGGAAAATCAGGGAGTGATCCTTCCACACCAGTCGCCGTCATTTGATCAAGCATTTCCATAATGGCCTCGTCACAACGCACATACACCTCGATTGTGTCGGGATTTTCTGTTCTAAAATCTCTAGCCAGAATCAGTAATTGAGTTTCAAAAGCTTCTCCTCTTTCTACAAACTCTGGGAAGTAGGATGTTGGTCCTAATTTTTCCATGGAGGGATTGTACCAATTAAGGCTAAATAATTCAAAAGTTGCACCTTGCTTTGTAGCTTATGTACAATGAATCATGAGCTGGCAAGTCTGGGTTTTCTACCTACTTCTGATTGATAGCATCATTGCTAACTTGCTTGCTTGGATAAACCCCAAATGGTATGTGAGAAACT
>CALEZE010000030.1 GCA_937928235.1 uncultured bacterium
AGTTTCTCACATACCATTTGGGGTTTATCCAAGCAAGCAAGTTAGCAATGATGCTGTCAATTAGAAGTAGGTAGAAAACCCAGACTTGCCAAGTCATATATTTATATTACATTAACCATTCCCTTTTAGGAAGGTGCGAGAAGCTGAATTTGTACAACCTCTCTTGCATGTAAAAAACTTTTTCTAGCTGGTTCAGGAATACTCTCTACAGTTTCTGGCTTGGTTTCGCACAGCAAGTCGTAAAGCTTAATCCTTGTCGCTAAAGGGTTTCTTTTTATTCTTTGGATCTGGCCTTGTTCAGACTCTCCACTTCTTCTTGAAAGACAGGAAAGTGCGCGGATTATTTCCTTTGAAAAGCCAGTACTGTATAGATGTTTAAGGGTGATATCTGAATTATCCACCACGCGGTGAAGATAGCTGATGATTCTTTCTCCTCTTGTTTTGGCGTATGAAGCGACCTTAATGGAGTGGTCAAACAGATTCTCCCCTCTTTCATCCGCCTTCAGGTGTAGTCCACTTCTGGCTATGTGCAGGGCCTTTTGTTCCAAGGCCGGAGACAATCTCTCCCTTGCCATAATTTATTATAACAGCATTTGTTAAAACACTGATATGCTATCCTGCTTTAGAGCGAACCGCAAACACGGGTTTGCGGAGGATGCTATACCGAGGGAGTCAAACTAGGTAGATAGCTCAACAGCATTTACTGCATTACCGTCCAAATCCCTAAATTCTATTCTTTTTCCGAAGCTTTCTGTCCGCTCGAGTAATTTTTCTACTTTTAGCGCTTTAAGTTTTGCGCTGATTTCATCTATTGAATCAACAGCAAAGCTGAGAGAAATAGAGCCTTGTCGGGGCACCAGGTTTGGGTGACCTTTCGGTGAGTGGATGATAAATCGCGTACCTTCTATTTTTGTAAAATAGTGCGTGGGAAGTTTCCCATGAGACTCTCTAGTAAAGGTGAGCCCAAATACATTTTTGTAAAACGTCGCAAGTGCTTTGGGATTTTTGCTTACAAGAACAATTCCGCTAATTGTTTTAACACTCATGTTTTAATTCCTAGATAACTTATAGCTTCCTGTCGAGTAATGTTCTGCAGATTTGAGTCTTGGTGAATACCGTGCTCACAACATCCAAGGTGTATTTACCCGATTGCATAAGAGGCATAATCTCGGAATCGGTAAGCTCTATAACACAGTATCCACCCCTTACATTTTGGGCAGCAAATCTTATTACTCCGTCCCCAAAAGCCATTAGTATTTCCCCATCAGAAGCTTGAGAGACAAATCGCGTTACCCCATTAGTATTTTCGAGAAAGTCTTTAGTGTTTGTGTCTGGTGGTATAGTAGCGGCTGGCTCTGGTGCCCATTTCAGAAATTCGCTCATATTTCGAAACTTCGCATCTAGTATACCAAAGTATCGTTTTTGTCTGCTATAATCCCTCCATGGAAAAACTAGGACCAAGATCTTACTTCCCCGACTTTGTAGAAAGAGGCGAAGCTTTTGAAACTCAATTATTGATTCTGGCTAGAGATTTTAAAACAGAAAACCCCGACACAATCGAGGTTTATGTGCGTTGTGATGAGGCTGTTATGGAAATGCTTGATCAGATGGTGTCGACTGGTGTGGAAGGTAAATTAACAGCCTCTCCAGATGTACTAGCG
>CALEZE010000031.1 GCA_937928235.1 uncultured bacterium
AATTCCAAATCTTATTGAATCCTGCAGATGTTACGAGGCGAACATTTTTGCTGAGCATGTAATAACAATGCTCAACATTGCAGATGGAAGCAAGGATAATCATACAAAAAACGAAAGGGTAAAAGTTTCGGATCTCGAGAGATTGGAAGACTTAATTTATAGATTGGTTACAACAGATTAAATGTTAGAAATATTGCGTGCCTCAGTTGAAAAATATTCCCCGAGCGGAGAAGAAAGGGAAATTGCAGAGTTTTACTTTGAAACTTTGGAGCAACAAGGTTACCTTGTAGAGACTCAAGAGGTTGAGGATAGTGCTGGCAGAAATATTTACGCGCAAAAGAACCAGAGAGCAGATGCAGAATCCATACTCTTTCTCGGACACATTGACACGGTACCGGTTAGTGACAAAAACGCATGGCAAACTGAACCTTTGGTTTTGACCGAGGACGAGGGCAGGCTTTATGGCCTTGGAGCAAGCGATATGAAGGGTGGAATCGCTGCGTTTTTAGAGGCAGCAAAGAACACCAACAGCTATGTAAAGATTCTTCTAACGGTTGATGAGGAAAATATTTCACAAGGTGCCTGGACGGCGGTTACTAAAAAGAAAGATTTTTTCAAGGATGTTGCTCTTATTATTTCTGCGGAACCTAGTTTTGGGAGAGAGGGGCACGAAGTGGCCAATGGGAGAACGGGAAGATGTGTATTTGAAGTTGAATTCAAAGGCAAGCCGGTTCATATAGCGAACTACAAAGAAGGAGTGGATGCCATAGAGGAAGCGGCGGCGTTTTTGTCGGAACTGTACGGCAAAAGAGAAAAACTTTTCAAAGACAAAGAAACAGTGCTGCAGGCCAGGAAAATTGAAGCAGAATCTGTCGGAATGAGTGTGTGTGGCGAAGCGAAGCTTGAGATAGAGGTGCTTTTGGGACCAAAAGACTCTGTTAAAAGCGTGGGTAGCACGCTGGAAGAAATTGCCGGGGAAAAGGCAAGAGTAAAGTCGAAAGACAGAAGGACACCATATCTTGAGGGATATTTATTTAAAGACTTCCCTCAAAAGAAAGCGGTATCCGCGGCGATTAAAAAAGTAACAGGCAAAAATGCTAGCTATTATTTCAGAAAGTCTGTGGCGGACGATAATGTTCTTGCAACCTTGGGAATTCCAGTAATCACGCTTGGCCCAAATGGCGGAAACGAACACAAGGCAAATGAGTATGTTGAGATTAATCGCTTAAAGACTACAGAAAAAGTGTATGTTGAAATCCTTAAACTTGTTTGAGACCGATATCTAAAGATGGAAAGACAAAGCAATAGAAAAATAGTCGACACCTTTATGGAGCTTGTAAGAGTTCCAAGCCCCACATTCCATGAAGAAATGATGGCCAAGGAGGTTCATTCCAGACTTTCTGCAATGGGGCTTTCTCCAGAAATAGATAAAGAGGGAAATGTACTGGTTTTTCTAGCGGGGGACAAAGACAAAGAGCCATTAATGCTCAACGCCCATTTAGACACGGTACAGAAACTAGAAGACCAAATAGAACCTTATGTTGACGAGGATGGTTGGATTAGGGCAAAGAGCGATACCATTTTGGGCGCAGACAACAAAACTGCAGTTGCTGCAATTTTGGAAGTTGTTGAACGTTTGGCAAAAGAGAAAGTTTCCCACAACCCCTTGGAAGTTGTCTTTACAGTGTCCGAAGAATCTGGAAACCATGGTGCTCACGGGCTCGATTACAAAAGACTGAAGGCGAAGAGAGGATTTCTTTCAGATGCAAGCGGTAGAGAGTTTGGCGACATGATAATTTCGTCGCCCGCCTACGCTCGTTTTGATATGAAACTGATTGGCAAAAAAGCCCATGCTTCAAGACCCGAACTCGGAAAAAATGTCCTGCCTGTTTTTGCGAGGGCACTACTTAAAACAGAACTCGGCCAAGTAGACGAATTGACCCAAGTTAACATTGGTATAGTTTCTGTGGGCGAAGTTGGACAGGGTGTAAATACGGTTCCGGGAGAAATTATTGTGAGCGGAGAAGTTAGAAAGAGAGACGAGGAGAATTTGGAGGAATACTGCCAAGCAATTATAAGGGTGTTTGAAAATGAGGCCAAAGAAGCGGGGATGGAATTGGAAGCGCAAATAACAAAAGAAAACGGCGCGTTAGCGTGTAAGAAAGATGAGTCATTTATAACAAAGACGGTTGAAGCTCTGCGCGGTTTTGGTGTGGAGAATCCTAAGCTTATTGAGTCCTGGGGATGTTACGAGGCAAACATTTTTGCAGAGAATGGGGTTGTAATGCTGAACATTGCTGATGGGAGTATGGATGCTCATGAGGATACAGAAAGAGTAAAAGTTTCGGATCTCGAAAGGCTGGAAGATTTGATTTATAGATTGGTCACCACCTAGCCAGCGAAGATGAAAAGGAGTAGAAGCTGTGTTAATATACACTGAATTCTGCCCAAGTAGAGCCTTTTAATAAAAATGGCAAGAGAAATACTAAAAGCAGATAGAGAAAAGCAACTCCAGTACTTGGAAAAGAAAGGTATTGATCCCTACCCAGGCGTCCCCCCAGAAAGAACACACACAAACGAGGGAGTCGTAAACAGGTTTGGTCACTTAAAAGACCAAGAAGTTAAAGTTGTTGGAAGAATGACCGCAGTTCGTGAACACGGAAAACTTGTGTTTTTCGATGTAGAAGATGAGACCGGGAAGCTCCAGGGCAAAATCACCAAAGAGGGTGTGGGGGAGGATGGTTTCGAGACTTTCAAAAGAGGATTTGCACCGGGAGACTTTGTTTCCATTTCTGGGAAAGTCACAAAATCTAAAACAGGCGAAATAACAGTGGAGGCCCAAACGGTTGGAATGCTTGCTAAGGCTCTACTTCCTACACCAGTAAAACTTGAGGATCCAGAAACGAAAAGCAGGCAGAGATACTTAGACATGCTCGTGAACCCAGAGGTCAGGGAAAGGTTCAAACTTCGTTCAAATTTAGTCGAACACATGAGACAAACTTTTAGAGGTTTTGAGGCCTGGGAAGTGGAAACACCGGTTTTGGATACCACCTACGGTGGAGCAAGTGCAAGGCCGTTTGTAACACACCACAACGCTCTTGGTGAAGACTTATATTTAAGAATTTCAAACGAGCTTTATCTTAAACGCTTGGTGACCGGGGGTTTTGAGGGCGTTTTCGAATTTTCGAGAGATTTCAGGAATGAGGGAATGGATAAAGATCACAACCCGGAGTTTACCATTGTCGAACTTTATGTTGCATATAGAGATTACGAATGGATGATGAACATGTCGGAGAATCTCATTAGTAGTTTTGCGGAAAAGCAATTGGGAACGACAAAAATTAATTATCAAGGGCAGGAAATTGATTTATCTACCCCTTGGAAACGGCTCACAATTCATGATGGAGTTGAGGGTGCGATTGGTGTTGACCCGGACACACTGAGCGACGAAGAAATTAGAAAAATAGCGGCCGAGAATGGAATTTATGGAGAGGAAGACAGGGGATATCTGCTTGTCGAACTCTTTGACAAACTTGTTACACCAACATTAATTAATCCCACATTTGTTATTGACTACCCAGAGTCCACAAGTCCTCTGACCAAGAAGCACAGGGCAAAGAAGGGTCTGGTGGAGAGGTTTGAGTGTGTGGTTGCCGGGATGGAGGTAATGAACTGCTATACGGAGTTAAATGACCCCAGGAAACAAAGGGAAAATTTTGAGGCTGAACTAAAAAGGGCGGCAGCAGGTGACGAAGAGGCGATGCCAATGGATGATGACTTTATTGTTTCCATGGAATACGGCATGCCCCCAATGGGAGGTATAGGGATTTCCATTGACCGTTGGACAATGCTTTTTACAGACACAAGCCATATCCGAGATGTTATCGCTTTCCCCACAATGAAGCGAAAAAAACCCAATCAGAAATAACTTCATTTTTCTCCCCGGGGATGAATTGATCTCTTTCAAATTGTATAATTAACACATGATCAGAAGGACATTAGCCTTAGCGGCTATTTTTTTGGTTTTGAGTGCAGGCACAGCTAGTGCCCAGAGTCCACGGTTTTTGGGTTCACCCA